>CAZBIK010000015.1:0-24306 GCA_964491955.1 uncultured Ferruginibacter sp. | reverse complement strand
CCAATGTAAACGGCGTTTACACGCTGGCGATGTATGATGGCGGTGCCATTGACATAGGAACACTTACGAACTGGGAAATTGAATTTACCTATGTTCAGGGTGTTCCGGCTACCCCGGCAGTATGGTCTCCTGCAGCAGGTTTATTCTCTGATGCACTGGCTACTGTTCCATATGTAGCAGGTACCCCGGTTGACTCTGTGTGGACAAGGCCAACACCTTCAGGTGTTTATCCTTACCAGGTAACGGTTCAGAGTTTACCAACGCCACCGGCTACACCGGCAACGACCTATCCGGCAGGAAACGGTAATTCAACGATCACCTTTAATGTAAGAAATAACAATGCATATCCAGTAACGCTTTCAACAATTGACAGCAGAACATTTGCAGCAGGAGCAACCAATGTATCAGCATACTTTAAACCTGCTGCCATCAACGGGGCACCGGGTGCGATCAGTGCAGCCAATGGCTGGAACCAGTTTGGTTCGGCTTCGATCACCGGTACAGGAACGGGCGTTCAGCCATTTATGACCGGTCTTACACTGGTTATACCGGCCGGAGCTACCTATGGTATATGTGTTCAGGCAATAACACCAACTGCCGGATTTAATCTTTCATATAGTAATACCACAACACCAATCATACACAGTTCAGGTGGTTGTGATATCATTTCCGGTCCAAATGTTGGTTATGGCGGCGTGAATGTGCCTGCAGCCCCAACATTTACACCAAGAGGATTCATTGGAAGTGTAGGTCTTGTAGCAAATTTTGCAGCCTGTACTTCACCGGCAAGGACAGTTATCGTAACTGTTAATGCACCAACAACAGTTGCAACACAGCCGGTTAATCAAACGATCTGTACGGATAAGGTAGCTACTTTCTCTGTTACTGCTTCAGGTTCGGGCCCGTTCAGTTACCAATGGCAGGTAAGTACCAACAGTGGTAATACCTGGGCCAACGTAACCAATGGTGGTGTTTACAGTGGTGCAACAACAGCAACCTTAACCATTACTGCACCCCCGGTGACCATGAGTGGTTATCAATACCGTGTGATCATTAACGGAGCGGCTCCATGCGCTTCTGCCACATCATTCAATGCGATATTAACGGTTAATCCATTGCCGGTGGTGGTGATCAGTGCCAGTCCTTATACCAGCTTATTTCCTGGTTTAACAACAACCATTTCTTCTACGGTTACACCCACAGCTGCGAACTCGTATACCTGGCTCAGGAACGGTGTTATCGTTGCAGGTGCTGTAACAGGTACGATTACTGTAGATATCGACGGACTTGGAGATTACCAGTTAAGGGTTAATGATGTGAACGGTTGCAGCAATGTTTCCAACATCATTACGATCAAAGATTCAGTAAATGCAAAATGCTTTATCTATCCAAATCCAACCAGCGGTAAATTCCAGGTCAGATACCATAGTGTTGCCAACAATGTGTTGCCGCGTACATTAACGATCTATGATACCAAAGGCGACAGGGTGTTCACACAGTACTACACTGTAGGAAGGCCTTACGACAGGATGGATGTTGATATGCGTGCTTATGGAAAAGGCCTGTACTGGGTTGAGATCGGTGACCTGAACGGAAACCGCCTGGCCATTTGCAGGGTGGTGATTCAATAAATTACAGTTAAAAATTTATACAGATCCCCCACGAAATTTCGTGGGGGATCTTTGTTTGATGAACATATTCATCGGGCAGCCTGATTTTTCATAAAAGTTATCATTACCTTCATATTATGATCAGCGAACTAGAAAATGCCATAATTAAAAATCAACAAGACTTTCACCCGGTAGTTAAATTTGATCCTGCTGCAGACAAACTCTTCCCTTTTAATTTTACATCTTCAAACAGCGAATTGAGTGCAGGCACCGTTGCTGATACAAATTTATTCGGGGAGTATATTGACAATACATTAAAAAAAGCAGGTGCCAGGTATGGTATCGGGGGATACAGGGAAAACCGTACACTTTACAGAAGAAGTGAATTGTTTGCCGGGGAAGAGCCCCGCACATTGCACCTGGGGATAGATATCTGGGGGCCGGCCGGCACAAATGTTTATGCCGCATTGGGTGGTATGGTACACAGCTTTGCCTACAATGAACATTTTGGTGATTATGGCGCCACCATCATTTTATTGCACCAACTGGAAACGGTTGCTTTTCATACGCTTTACGGACACCTGGCCCTGGCAGATATTTCTAAATTAAGTGAAGGACAATACATAACACGGGGTGAAGTGATCGGTCATTTTGGAAAGCCTTCAGAGAACGGCAACTGGCCGCCACACCTTCATTTCCAAGTCATTGATGACATACAATTGATGAACGGAGATTATCCCGGCGTTTGCAAATTGTCGGGAAGTGAATGGTATTTGAAGAACTGCCCTGACCCTGACCTGGTATTGAATATGATGAAATATATATGATCTATCATAATTTAAATGAACCTTCTTCGTTTAAAATTGTTTACCAACACGTTCAAAAGGGAGTAAAAACTGTAACTTTACCCCGGAAAAATAAAAAATGGATATTAAAGCAGGTATTTTATTGCGGGATAGCAACAACCCCGATGACCTAAAAAAATTAAGCCGGGAGCAATTGCACCAGGTTTGTGATGAACTGCGCCAGTATATTATTGACGTTGTAAGTGTTTACGGCGGTCATTTCGGGGCCAGCCTGGGCGTGGTGGAACTGAGTGTGGCCCTGCATTATGTTTTTAATACGCCATATGATCAATTGGTTTGGGACGTGGGTCACCAGGCATATGGACATAAGATCCTGACCGGCCGCAGGGATAGTTTTCCCACCAACAGGAAATACAACGGGCTAAGCGGTTTTCCCAAACGCAGCGAAAGCGAATATGATACTTTCGGGGTAGGCCATTCCTCAACCTCCATTTCTGCTGCATTGGGCATGGCCATGGCTTCACACTACAAGGGCGAAACCGACAGGCAGCATGTTGCGATCATTGGAGACGGCGCCATGACAGCCGGACTTGCTTTTGAAGCCATGAATCATGCAGGTATTGAAAAAAGCAATGTACTCATTATACTGAATGACAACTGCATGAGCATTGATCCCAATGTTGGGGCATTAAAAGAGTATTTAACAGATATCACCACTTCACATACTTACAACGAATTAAGGGATAATGTCTGGAAGGCTTTGGGCAAATTGCCTGTGGGAAAAAATTTCAGCAGGGAAATGGCCAGCAAACTGGAGTCCAGTTTAAAGGGCATGGTCAGCAAGAGCAGTAATTTATTCGAATCACTGCAGCTGCGTTATTTTGGCCCGATCGACGGGCATAACATTACCAAGCTTGTGGATACGTTGAAAGACCTGAAAGATATCCCAGGCCCCAAGATCCTGCACATCAAAACCGTAAAAGGGAAAGGATACGACCTGGCAGAAAAAGACCAGACCAAATGGCATGCACCGGGGCTTTTTGATAAAGTGACCGGTGAGATAAAAAAGAAAAAATTTGATATACCCCAGCCGCCAAAATACCAGGATGTTTTCGGGCATACCATCATTGAACTGGCTGAAAAAAATGAAAAGATCTTCGGCATCACACCTGCCATGCCCAGCGGTTCTTCTTTAAAATTCATGATGGAAAAAATGCCGGACAGGGCATTTGATGTGGGCATTTGCGAACAACATGCCGTTACGGTAAGCGCCGGTATGGCTACCCAGGGCATGAAAGTGTTCTGTAACATTTATTCTTCCTTTATGCAGCGGGCTTATGACATGGTGATCCATGATGTGGCCATCCAGAAACTGCCGGTGATTTTTTGTTTAGACAGGGCAGGGCTTGTAGGAGAGGATGGGCCAACACACCATGGTTGTTATGATATAGCATTCATGCGTTGTATCCCCAATATGATCGTAAGTGCACCCATGAATGAATCTGAACTGCGAAACCTGATGTACACGGCCCAGCTGGATTCAAATACACTGCCATTTGTGATCCGTTATCCAAGGGGAGAAGGTGTTATGCCGGAATGGAAAACAGCCATGCAGGAAATAAAGATCGGCACCGGCAGAAAACTGAAAGATGGAAATGACATCGCCATTCTTTCATTCGGCCACCCGGGAAATTTTGCAGCCTCAGCCATACGGGATGTAAAGGCAGAAGGTATTAACCCGGCTCACTATGATATGCGCTTTGTAAAACCGCTGGACGAAGAAATGCTGCACGAGGTTTTCAGTAAATTCAAAAAAATAATTACCATTGAAGACGGAACCATTGTTGGCGGTTTTGGATCTGCAATACTGGAGTTCATGAACGAACATGGTTACAAGGCTGATGTAAAAATTATGGGCATTCCCGACAGGCTTGTTGAGCACGGCAGCCCCAAACAATTGTATGATGAGATCGGAATTGATGCCAATGGAATTGCAAATACAATAAGGGCCATGGCAGAAGTAATTGTGCCGGTACACAACTGATAAAAATAGGTATGATATTTAAAGACCCGGCTTATTAAGCCGGGTCTTGTTTTTTGGATAGCCCCGGAAAGGACTGAAATCATACCCCGGATCGTTGTAAAAAACCTTTCCTGTTTTGGATCAATTATTAAAACAGGTTCATTGTCACACTTGCAGATCAGCCACCATTATAGAAGGAATTCTACATGCCTGCTTTTCAGTTTTTTATAACATGGTTTGTACAATTTTTTTTGAACGTCATGCGTTAGTTATTTATGCTGTCCAAATCCTGCATATATATCCTGCGAAAATCACTGGTAATACTACTAGGGCTTTTTACTGTTATGCCGGTATTTGGGTTCATATTAAGGGATACCACCAGTTACAGGATGGCTCGTGAAATGAAGAGATATGAAGCTGCAGAAAAAAGAGAGATCAGCCATAGTGAAATATTGAGCCGTTTAAAACAAAAGGCCGGTCCTGCAAAAAACTACATCACTGCACGTGGTTATGATGAGACCTATTGTTTCCTGCTGGATATGCGTTTACCTTCCGGAAAGAACCGTTTCTTTATTTATAATCTCGAAAATGATTCTGTTGAAATGGCTGGCCTGGTTACGCATGGTAAAGGTTCTGTAAATGGTACTGATGGTCTTACTTTTTCAAACATACCAAACAGCAACTCTACTTCATTGGGTAAATATAAGATCGGAAAATCCTACCAGGGCGATTTTGGTCTCGCTTACAGGTTGATCGGGCTCGAGAAAACAAATGATAAGGCGCTTGAGCGTGCTGTAGTGCTTCATTCATTCAATGGTGTGCCCAACAAAGAAGTTTACCCGGCTTCTATTTGTTTGAGCGAAGGTTGCCCCACTGTATCTCCTGACTTTTTATTACAGATCAAAAAATACCTCGATTCCACGGATCAGCCCATTTTATTATGGATCTATTATTAAATGCCGGGTAGCAGTATTAAGATCAGTTCATCGGGATCTCTATTGCCAGTAATTCCGCATCTTCAGAAGCCGTTACAGTAAAACTCTCTGTTTCGGAAATTCCCAAAGCATCTCTTTTGTTTAACTGCTGGCCATCAACATTTACGGTGCCATTAATGACTACCAGGAAAACACCATTTTTTGCAAATGCATTGGTATAGGTTAACTGTTTCCCGGCTTCCAGGTTTGTTAAGGCAAACCGGGCATCCTGGTTAATCCACAATGCATTGTCTGCTTCAATGGGCGAAACAACCGTTTGCCATTTGTTTGCCCTTTCAGCAACATCAAATGTCTTTTGATCGTACCGGGGTTTTATATTTCTTTCTTTCGGAAATACCCATATTTGAAAAAGAGTTACCGGTTCTGTTGCGGATGCATTGGCCTCCGAATGCTGAACCCCGGTACCAGCGCTCATGATCTGTATGTCGCCTGCTTTGATAACACCTTCACCGCCCGTGCTGTCTTTGTGCTTTAATGCCCCGGTAAACGGAATGGTAACAATTTCCATGTTATCATGAGGGTGCGTGGAAAAAGCGCCGCCACCATCAATAAAGTCATCATTCAAAACACGCAAGAGTCCAAAATGTACTTTTGCCGGGTTATGGTATTGGGCAAAACTGAAATAATAATTGGGTTTCAGCCAGCCATAATCAGCTGTGCCCCTGTCTGCTGCCTTAAATAATATCGATTTCATAATTGGTTGTTTTAAATTCAATGTTTAAACATCAAAAATAGTACCATTTTATCAAACTGCCAAATTGGCCTGCAGTGGGCTAACCGCCGCAGCAGATGGCCCACCCAAAAAAGCTGAAAAATTGTTAATTAAGTATCGCTGTATCTTCTTCGCCCGGTAATAATCCCTGTATATCATCTTCCCGGTTCTCATTCCATTCAATGATAAAATTATTGCGTCCTTCACCGGTAAGCAAACTCATATAGCGTGTCTGAACAAGCTCTAGCAGGGAAAGAAAAAGGAAAATGGCATGTATGCGGTTTTCACATATCTCAAATATTTTTTCAAAGGAAACCGTTTTTTCAGTCTTACAGACTGTGAGCATATACTCACGGCTTTCTTCCATCGTATAATTATACTGAACAACCGTGTGAACCGGCTTAAAGTTCCGTTCCTGTAATTTCAGGATCACTTTTTCAAAAGCTTTCATCAGCTTGAAAAGCGTTACGGTTTGTATTTCGGTTCCTTCACCGGCTTCCTCACCGATCTGCGAAATTTCTTTCTGCAGGTTCCCGCGTTTTACCATCAGCATACGCATGGCTTCCATTTCGGCCATTTTGGTTGCCGCTTCCTTAAACCTTTTGTATTCCAGTATTTTATTGATCAGTTCCTGCCTCGGGTCAATTTCATTTCCATCGGCATCGATCTCTTTGCGGGGCAAAAGCATTTTGGCCTTGATGCGCATCAGGGTACTGATGAATAAAATGAATTCACTGCTTAACTCAATGTTGAGTTTTTCAGTGGTATGGATATAATCCAGGAAATCATTTGTGATCTTGGTGATGGGAATATTGTAAATATCCAGTTCATCCCTTTCAATAAAGAACAAAAGAAGGTCAAAAGGCCCTTCAAACTGGTCCAGTTTTATCTGGTACGATGTAGTGTTCACTTAATTCAATTATGGTAATGAGTAAATTGGCCTGTTTAAAACAGGGACAAATGTAGCGTTAAGTTGAGACAGTTTTGTATTAAACAGCCTGCCCGGGTGAAAATGTGGAAAAACAGCCCCAACCCGTCAAAACAGATAATTAAAGCTTTAATGTAAGCCCTATCCCGAGGGTCTCTTTAAGCTGGGTTTTCTTTACAATATCATCATCATAGATCATATCTACACTGATATTGGTAGCCAGCCATTTATTGAATTTCATGGTCAGCAGGTTGGTCACAAAGAGGTCAACATTTTCGGGGTTCCGTTCATAATTGCTGAACAGATCAAGCCTGCCGGTATAATAGGCCCATGAAGAAACCTTTTTGGTGAATTTGGCAGTTGCAAATGCCCCCAGTTCGGTATTTACTTTACGGTTTGCCGTTACGCCAAATTTATCAATGGAATAAAAATCGTTGTCATTTTTTACAATGAAACGCGATGTGACCGGGGAGACAAAAAGCGTAAAGCTGTTATCGGGCCTGTAATCTATTCCGGCTGAGAGCAGCATTTTACCCGGGCTGAGCAAATTGGATATTTTTGTATTTACGGTATCTGTATATTGATAACCGGCCAATGCCTGGGTGTTAAAATTGGCCAATAAGGCGGTGAACCATTGTTGAGAAAACTGGTATCCGTACTTACTGGTAATGTCAATGCGGTCATCCACTTTCCGGAACTGGCCAAAACTGCTGGCATTTTGAAACCCGAGGGCGATATCAAAATAATTATTCCAGGTCATTCTGCCTTTTTTGTGATTTAGATTATAGTTCAGCAAGGTGGTAAAACCCAGTGTATTTTGTTCACCACCGCCTGCCCAGTTGCGCAATGCGCCCTGGTTTACATTGATGATGAATGTGCCGGCCTTATGCCATCCGTCCTGCTCCGGGGGCTTCAGTTCTTTTAAGGCAACTTTTTGAAATTCCTTAACCGTTTGGTCCTGTGCAGGCGATTGATAAATTGCGATTACTGATAAAAGTAAGGTTATCGGGTATTTTTGCATCCGGCAAAAATAAATAAATACAGGCGGGGTTATGTTAACAAGATTAAAAAATAAATATTTCGTAGTTGGCTACCCGTTGTTGTAAATCATAAATATTTCTTAATAAGTTATTTTTTACTGAAATTCCAGGCAAGGCCGATACCCATTAACTGCAGCCATTGTGGTGCAGGCCCCTTTGCCGGGTTTACGTTTTTGGTATCATCATCATAGATCATATCCAGCTGAAAAGAAAAATTGATGAACTTTGTAAGTTTTGCAGAAAGGGCATTTGTCCAGAAAATATCTATATTCTGCGGCCGTTGTTTGTAGTTTGAAAACAGGTCCAGTTTCGATTTGTACACAAAATTGGCGCCCAGCTTTTTTGTATAATTGGCTGATACAAATGCGCCCAGTTCATTTTTTGAATTCCTGCCGGGGACAACCCCAAAAAGCGGTGCAATGGAATCATCGGTCACGATCACCCACCGTTCTGTTAAAGGGGAAAGGAACAGTGAAAAATTTTCATTCGGTTTATAGTCAAAACCCAGCGACAGCAAAACAAAGGCCGGTGCAAATGTTTTGGAGATGATCACTGCGGTATCGGCCCCGGCTGCCGTTTTTGAATAGGCATAACCATTGGCAAATTGTGTCCGTAGATTAAATAAAGCGGCAACATTCCACTTTGGCGAAATGGCATAGCCGTATTTCGAGAGCAGGTCTATCCGGTCACTTGCCTTTCGGGAACCCAGGCTGGTGGTGTTTACAATGCCATAGCCAAGATCCAGGGTATTGTCCCAGGAACTTTTATTCTTTTTATAAAAAGCGAAAACATTCAGGAAAGCATTTAATGAAAATGAAAACTGGTCGCCGCCTGCCGACCAGTTGGTTAATGTACCCTGGTTGATGTTTACATTAAAAAGCCCACCCAGTTTCCAGGTTTTGGCCGCAGTATCAGCCGGGTCTTTTTTTATGGACTTGTTTGCCTCATTTTTCAGGTCCTTGATGGTGGGATCCTGTGCATATAGATAGGCCATGCTGAAAAAAATGAAAGCAGTCAGGAATAAAGGCTTTTTCATTTTATTTTAATTTAAAAAAATGCAGTTGTTGAAACTGCATTTTTATTAAATAATCAATTTCAAAGAATTTATTTTTTCAGGGAATCACGTATTTCCATCAACAATGCATCTGTGGATGAAGGCCCTGCGGGTGCTTCTTCCTGCTTTTTCTTCATTTTGTTGATGGCTTTAATTACCAGGAACATCACAAAGGCTACAATGATGAAATTAATGATGGCAGTCAGAAAATCGCCCCATTTTATGGCAACCGCTTCAGCGGTAACTGCTCCCGAAGCGTCATAGACAGCCTCTTTTAATACATACATGTTCTTGCTGAGGTCCGCCCCGCCGATCATACCGATCAAGGGGGATACGATCCCTTCTGTAAATGAAGTAACCACTTTTCCGAATGCGCCGCCCATTACAAATGCAACGGCAATATCAATTAGGCTGCCTTTCATGGCAAACTCTTTAAATTCTTTAATAAATCCCATGTTGTTTGTTTTAGTTGGTTAAAAATATCAATGCAGGTAATGATGCCTTAAAAATAATAGATTTAAATCGCAAATGCAAAGACTGTTTTGCAGTGTTGATAACCGGAATGGGTAAACATTTTATTTTAATTACAATAAATGCATCAACTTTGCGGCAATTTTATTCCAATTGAACAAAGGATTTTTAAACTGGTTTATTTTTATTATTCTTTCCGTCATCTGGGGCAGCAGTTTCATCATGATGAAGGAAGGGTTGCTGCATTTAACTGCATTCCAGGTTGCATCTTTACGGATCGTTTTTGCAGGTATTGTATTGCTGCCATGGGCTATTGTTAATTTAAAATCGGTTCCTAAAAATAAACTGGGCATTATTTTTATATCAGGGGTTTTAGGCAGTTTATTACCGGCATACCTGTTTTGTGTGGCAGAACTGGGGATCGACAGTGCACTTGCCGGTACATTGAATTCCTTAACGCCCATATTTGTAATTATAACCGGTGCGCTTTTTTTCAGGTCAAAAACAACTTCTAATAAAATATTCGGGATAGGGGTTGCTTTTACCGGCAGTATATTATTACTGCTCAGTAAAGGGCATATCCCCGAAAACCAGAACCTGCTGTATATTTCTTACGTGGTATTGGCTACCATTTGTTATGGGTTTAATGTAAATATGGTACATAAACACCTGCATCATATCGGTTCGCTTCAGATCGCTTCTGTAGCCCTCACGTTGAATGCCATCCCGGCGCTGGTTGTACTTTACTTTACCGGCTATTTCAGTTTACCCTTAAGCGATAGCGGCATTTTATATTCAACCGGTCATGCAGCTTTATTGGGTGTTCTCGGTACAGCGGTTGCTTCGGTTATTTTTTACATCCTGATCAAGCGGGCCGGTGCTGTTTTCTCGTCCATGGTGACTTATGGCATACCTGTTATTGCCAATCTATGGGGCCTTTTTTACGGGGAGGAAGTGGGATGGAAACAGTTTGGCTGCCTGGCGCTGATCTTATCAGGTGTTTACCTGGCCAACCGGAAGGCCTGAAAACCGGGCAGTTACCCGGCTTCGGTGAAATCGATATTTTTTTCCCGCAGGAATTCTTTGATCCGGTCAACATGAACGCAAATGCCTACATGTAAAAATGGATTATTCGATATCTTATTTTTCTTCCCGTTATTGATGATCTCAAAATTGTTCATATCAAAACCCAGGTGCAGGTGGTTGGTGGCAAACTGCAATCCGTAAATTTTTCCTTCGTTTTCAAACAGCCGCCCGACGCTTTGTCCCCGCAGGCCCGGTGAGCTCATCTCACTAACGGTTATGACGCTATTGGGCTGACTGGCCACAAAACGGGTAACAATACCATCGATGGGAAATGACGGGGAATTTGGATTGCCGGTGTTGGTCCATTCAATATCATCCGTTTCGGGATTGTGCCTGAAATTATTGAACTCAGGGAACGGGAAGCCGATCCTGCCCAGGGATTTACCCTGTTTTATAGTGCTGCTGTCTTTTAAAAAAGTAGCATGCCCATTGTAAAATATTTTGTTGAAGCCCTTAAATTCCAGGATGGCCAGGTCAAGCGTGGGATGGGCATGACAGGTAATTTCACTGATGGTGTCAAAGGAATTTAAAAAATTATTCTTTAACTGTACGGTGGTTTCGGGAAGGTATTTATATTTTAACTGCAACCCCTGGATACTCTTTTTGTATTTGCCGTCATTGGGGATCCGGTCTCTTTCGGCTTTATAATTTAAATAATTGCGATTGATATTTTCTGCTGCCGGGATCAGGTCCATCACATGTTTGCAGGTAATGGCCACACCGTTTCCGTTTACAAAAAAATATGTGGAACTGCCCGGTAAAACCATCCCGCCATAGGTTCGGGTGATGGTGTGCAGGGGACGGGTAAACTGTAATACTTTTTCTATAGCATCCTGATACATAAATACCTTTTTAATTTAAACAATAAAGTTAGTGACAATTGATGATGGTACGTGTGGCGGAGAATAATAAAGCGTAACCGGTACACGGTTAATGATCGGGGTTCTTTTGTGCTTTACGCAATTCCACGGCGGTTTTGGAACTGCCGTCGTGGCTCCACCCGGGCGGCATAAAGATGTATTTAAGTTTGGTGCTGAAAGTTGATCTCTTTTTCAGGTCCTTTGCCATGCTTTTCCATTCATGAAAAATGATATGGAATGGATTGGCAGCATTTTCAACCGGTTTGGTAAGCCCGTATTTTACGGGTACTTCTTCCAGTTCTTCCTGGAAAGTGCCGAATAATTTATCCCAGATGATGAGGCACATGCCCAGGTTTTTATCGAGGTAGATCAAATTGCTGGCATGATGTACCCGGTGATGGCTCGGGCTTACAAAAACAGCTTCGAACCAACGCGGCATTTTTTTGATGTATTGTGTATGCACCAGTATGCCATAAGTTTGGGTTGCAGAATACATGAATACGATGTCAAGCGGTGTAAAACCCAGCAGGGCGATGGGGGTTAAATAAATGAACCGGTACACGGGTTGAAAAACGGATGAACGAAAGCCGGTTGTTAAATTAAATTCACCGGATGAATGGTGCGTAACATGTACAGCCCAGAAAAAACGGCAATAATGGTCAACCCGGTGTTCAAAATAAAAGGCAAGGTCAACCAGTACAAATAATAAAAACCAGTACCCGTAAGGATTTTCAATTTGAAAAAAATGATGTTGAAAGCTCCAGGCAAGCACACTGATATAAAACAGCCCGCGCAACAGGCCATCCAGCCCGGCATTCAGTAATGTGAAATAAATGTTTTGAACAGTATCCCTGACCGAGTAATATTTTTTATGCTGCAGGTTGCTGAATATGATCTCGGCCCCTATCAATAACACATAAAAGGGGATGGAGAATAATAAGAACAATGCTTCCCTGGCAGACTGCATCGGTTATGGTTTATCAGATCGTTTTAACTTTTTTAAACCGCCATGATCTCTTTTTCCTTTGCTTCCAGGTGTTTTTCAACCAGTGAAATGTATTTATCGGTAAGATCCTGCGCTTCTTTCTCGGCATCCTTGGCGATGTCTTCACTCAGGCCGTCTTTCTGCAGTTTTTTGATGGCTTCAATACCATCGCGGC
This sequence comes from uncultured Ferruginibacter sp., assembly GCA_964491955.1. Lineage (GTDB taxonomy): Bacteria > Bacteroidota > Bacteroidia > Chitinophagales > Chitinophagaceae > Ferruginibacter. The sequence continues at coordinate 11,561 of CAZBIK010000015.1, read as the reverse complement.
GGATATTCCGCACGGCAACTTTTGCATGTTCACCTTCGGCATTGCACCTTTTAACCATTTCTTTCCTCCTTTCTTCGGTCAGCGGGGGTAAGAACAAACGGATTATGTTGCCATCATTCTGGGGGTTAATGCCAATATTGGCCATCGTTATTGCCCTTTCAATGGCCTGTAACATATTTTTTTCCCAGGGCTGAACAGAGATGGTACGTGCATCCAGTACTGAAATATTGGCGATCTGGTTGATTGCGGTGGGGTTGCCATAATAATCAGCCATAATTCCATCCAGCATGGTGGGATTTGCTTTACCGGCACGTATCTTAACCAGCTCTGCTTCCAGGTGGTGAAGTGCCTTTTGCATTGAGGATGCGGTATTGCTGATTATCTTATTTATTTCTTCAGACATAATTTGGTTTATTAATTGGCTGCAAAGCTATAAAAAATTGGCTGTTAAACTTAATTTAACAGCCAACGAATATAGTTAAAACAATTAAATGGTAAACTGAATTAAAATGAGGAAAGCAAACAGCTTAATCTGCCTCAACAGCCTCTCCGGCAAGGTTAAGGATCTTGTGAGATTTAAGGATCCTGGCCTTTTCAACACTATCGGCAATGGCTGTTTTATTTTTAGGACGGCTGTAATAAATGATGCCGATGAAAACAAATGCTGATAACAGTAAGATCCCGATCACCACGGTAGTGCCCATGTTGCGTAAAAAGAATGCCAGGCTTATAAAACTGATGTTTACCAACACACAGGTAATGGTTACCATCCGGTGACTTAAACCAAGATCAAGTAAAAAATGGTGTACATGGGTCCTGTCCGGGCTGAACGGCGAACGCCTGTCGAGGATCCTTAATGCAAAAACGCGTAGAGTGTCAAAAAGCGGTATCATTAAAATAGAGAATCCTATCGCCGGTGCAGCTTCTATCGGGAAATTGGATGCCGGGTTACCGGCTACATTGATGAACTTGATGACCAGGATGGCATTTACCAGCCCTAGTAACAGGCTCCCGGTATCACCCATGAATATTTTAGCAGGCGAAAAATTATAAATTAAAAACCCGATCGTACTGCCGGCCAGGGCAAAAGCCATAACGGCATAGGTTAACTGCCCGGCATAAAAAAAGTAAACGCCAAATACCAGGGTAGTCATTAAACCAAGGCTGCCGGCCAAACCATCTACTCCGTCAATCAGGTTAAATGAATTGGTGATCACGATAATGGTAAAAAGGGAGATCAGCATCCCGGTGATGTGAGGGATCTCGTAAATACCTAAAAACCCATGTAAATTGGTAAGCTGGATACCGCCGAATTTGATAATGATACCGGCTGCAATCAACTGGCCTATAAATTTTTTGCTGGCCGAAAGGACCAGGATATCATCTTTTATTCCCAGGAAAAAAATTACTGTGGTTGCAGCGGCAAAGTATTGAAGTTCGGATGTGATCGCAGCGGGTACACCCATCAGGGTGGCAATGATGAAACCGGCAAAAATACCAAGCCCGCCTAAAGTGGGAATAACATTTTTATGAACTTTACGCTCATCGGGTTCATCAAACAGTTTTTTGTCTTTGGCAACCTGGATAATAACAGGAATCGCAAAAAAAGTGATCAGAAAAGCCAATCCCCCACTTAATAAAATATTATTCATTCCGGTAATTTGAGTCAGTATCTTTTATAATGCAAAAGTATTAAATATGTTTGGAGCAAAAAACTTTATATAGTTTAGACGCTGTCTCTTGCAAAATAGATGCCTGGTTAATATTTTTTAATGTAAAATTATTTTACAACAGTTAAATCTGGTAAATAACGGCAAAAAACCCAACTTATTATTTATACAGCATGTAAACCCTTATTTTACTTTGATAATAAAACTATTTTAAAGTAGGTTTGCAGCCAAATACAGATTTCCACACATGTTACTAAAGTAAACCAATACATACCTCCAATGAGCAAATTAAAAGAAACAGCCACCCAAATACGAAGGGATATTGTAAGAATGGTTCATGCCGTTCAAAGCGGGCATCCCGGAGGTTCCCTTGGATGTACAGAATATTTTACTGCCCTTTATTTTGAAATCATGAAGCATGATCCCAAATTTAACATGGATGGAACCGGTGAGGATATTTTCTTTTTGAGCAACGGGCATATTTCACCGGTCTTTTACAGTGCACTTGCACGGAGCGGTTATTTCCCGGTGGAAGAACTGAATACATTCAGGAAAATAGACAGCCGTTTACAGGGCCACCCAACCACCCATGAGCATTTACCCGGCATACGCATGGCCAGCGGTTCTTTGGGACAAGGTATGAGTGTAGCAGTAGGTGCAGCATTGGCTAAAAAACTGAACAATGATGACCGTATTGTTTATTCATTGCATGGCGATGGCGAACTGGATGAAGGACAAAACTGGGAAGCCATCATGTTTGCAGCCCATAAAAAAGTTGACAACCTCATCGCCACCATTGATCATAACGGACAGCAGATAGACGGGCCAACAGAAAAGGTAATGGCACTCGACAGCTTAAGGGCAAAATTTGAGGCCTTTAACTGGCAGGTGCTGGAAATGGAAGGCAATGACATGGATGCTGTTGTTGCAGGGTTAAACAATGCCAAAACTTTTGTTGGCAAAGGAAAACCCATTGTAATTTTAATGAAGACCGAAATGGGCAAGGGCATTGACTTTATGGAGGGCAGCCACGAATGGCATGGCATTGCCCCCAATGATGAACAACTGCAAAAAGCCCTGGCACAATTACCCGAAACTTTAGGGGACTACTAATCAAATTATTTTTCAAATAGTAATGTACCCAGCTCTCTTTTTTTTGAAATTCACTCATAATTTTCAGGGTGCAAACTCCCCCTTTAGGGGGTTGGGGGGCGGGGTATGAAAATAATTCCACTCAGCGAAGGCGCATTTACCGTTGATACAACCAAAAAATTTGTCCCGTTCAATAAGGATAAAGATGAACTGCAGGAAAGATCCCAGGGCAGCATACTGGTGGAGATACAACCATTTGCCTTGATCACAGCCAATGATGTTATTGTTATTGATACAGGCCTTGGTTTTAATATGCCCGACGGAACTTTACAGATCCACCAGCATTTACTGAACAATGGCATTGGCCCGATGGAAGTAACCAAAGTGTTGCTGAGCCATTTGCATAAGGACCATGCAGGCGGTATCTATAAAACGGATGACATGCTTAAACAAAAGTTCTTAAGCTTTCCCAATGCCACTTATTATGTTCATAAAGATGAGATGGCCTTTGCCCTCAAAAAAGGGGCACCCTCGTACCGTGTTGCAGATTTTGAGGGTTTACAAAACAGCGACCAGGTGATTTTTTTGGAAGGCGATACCGGTACAATAGATAGCTATATCTCTTACAAACTCACCGGGGCACACAGCCCCTGCCACCAGGTATTCTGGATAGAGGAAGAAGGGCAAAAAATTTTCTTTGGCGGCGATGTGGCTCCGCAATTGCAGCAGATGAAAAACAAGTTCATTGCCAAGTACGATTTTGACGGCCGCAAATGTATGGAACTGCGGCAGCAATGGTGGGAGCAGGGAGCAGCAGAAAAATGGACCTTTTTATTTTACCATGATATTAAGACACCCGTGTTTGGGTTTTAAACGAAAATTCGTTTAAAACGTTTAATGGTTGAAGGGTTTAATGGTTATAATTTTTGCAAAAACCGTTAAACGATTTTAAACCCTTCAACGTTTTAAACCCTTCAACGATAAATAAAAAAAAGCTGCTACAAAAGTAACAGCCCTGTAAAATTTCCTTATCTGAATCCCTTACCGTATCCTGTGCAGGTAATCGTTATTCATGAATTGCTTTTGAATATCTTTCAGGTCCCTTAAAATGCTGGCATCAACCAGGGTGCCGGATGTTTCCAGTAAGAACCCACCGATCAGGTCATTGTCCACCTGCGTTTCCACTTCAAAGGTCTGCCCGGCAGTTGCCCTGGCTTTTACATTGGACATGATGGTATTCAGCATGTCATCAGTGATCGGATCGGCAGTGGTAATTTTTACTTTGTGAATATTGCGCAGTTGATTAAACTGGTCAATATAAGTTATTGCAATTTCGGGCAGGTAAGTTTCCCTGGCTTTACGAACCAGTAACTGGATAAATGCGCTGGTCAATACACTTACCCTTTCTTTGGTGATGGATTCAATGATCTTTCCTTTGGCAGTTGGCTTGATCACCGGGCTGCGCAGCATATTCACAAAATCGGGATTGCTTTTACAGATGCGGTTCAGCCATTTCATATCGGCATACACAGCATCAACCTGGTTTTGTTCTGTTGCCAGGTCCAGTAAACTTTTTGCGTAGCGGCCTGCTAAACGTGGATTGTTCATAAAACTAATTCGATAATGTGATAATTTGCTAATGTGCTAATGAAGCACATTCAACATTAAAGTGCCAATCAGCATATTAGCTAATCAGCAAATTGGCTAATTCAATTTCATTTCTGCAGCAAGGGTTTTGATATAAGCTTCCTGCTGTGCTTTGTCGGCTAATTCTTTCCGCAATACCTTTTCACTGACTTCCAGTACAAGGCTGCCTACCTGGTTCTAGATCTCGGTAAGCGCTGCCATTTTTTGATTTTGGATGGAAGCATGCGCATCGGCTATGATCTTGCTGGCCTGCACTTTGGCTTCTTCCTTGGCATCGGAGATCATTTTATCCTTGGTTTCCTTGGCTTCTTTGATCATGATGGATCTTTCTTCACGGGCCTGTGTAAGAATGGCCTCATTGTCATTTTTTAATTGCGCCATTTCCAGCTTGATCTTTTCAGCAGTAGCCAGAGATTCAGCAATGTTTTTTTCACGTTGTGCAAGTCCTCCCAGGATCATGGGCCATGCAAATTTTTTCAACAGGAAAAATACGATCAGGAAAGCAAGCAGCGTCCAGATGATAAGGCCTAAGGCCGGTGTTAATAATTGCATAATTGATACCCTCCATCTCCCTAAAGGGAGAGTTTAGATTTATGATTTAAAAAATATAGCAAGTGATTAAGCCATACAATGGATGGTATAAAAATATTGCTATAAAGAACTAATGTCAACTACATTAAAATAAAAACCACTCTATTTCCCCCTTTAGGGGGTTAGGGGGCAAAATTACTGCATCCTCCGTCCTGTACTTTGGATGCAGTAAAGGTTTTTTAAAGCACCATAGCTAAGAAACCGATGATGATCGCAAACAGCGCTGCTCCCTCAACCAAAGCGGCTGTAAGGATCATGTTGCTGCGGATGTCATTGATGGCTTCCGGCTGGCGGGCGATTGATTCCAATGCGCCTTTACCGATCTGCCCGATACCGATACCAGCACCGATGGCTCCCAGTCCGGCACCGATGGCACCACCTGCATTAGCTAATGCTTCTAATAAGAAAAAATTCATAATTGTGAATTTATGTTGGTTAAAAAAAACTTGTATTAATGCACTGCAGCCGTTTCATGTGCATGATCATCATGCCCGCCTTCAAAAGCCTGGCCAATGAATACGGCTGTTAATATGGTAAAGATAAAGGCCTGTAAAAAGGCAACCAATACCTCAATGAAATAAATGAAAATGGTAAAAGCAATGGAAAATGGCGAAAAGCCCCATCCGATATACTGGTTTAATGAGGCCATGATGAAGATCAGCGAAATTAAACAGATGATCAGGATATGACCGGCCACCATATTGGCAAACAACCTGATCATTAAGGCAAAAGGTTTGGTGAATATGCCCAGGATCTCAACCGGAACCAAAATGACCTTTACCCATCCCGGTACACCCGGGGGATTGATGATGTGCATCCAGTAATGGCTGTTGCTGCTGAACAGGATCACAACAAATGAAATAATGGATAAAACAAATGTAAAGGCAATATTGCCGGTTACATTGGCCGACCCGGGTATCAGGCCAAAAATATTGTTGATCAGTATAAATAAGAAAACCGTTAACAGGTAAGGCAGGTATTTATTGCTTTTTGCCCCCAGGTTGGGTTTGGCAACCTCATCGTTCACAAAGTTCACTACAGTTTCCATGGTGTTTTGCCAGCCTTTGGGCGCTGTGGTTATCCCTTCGCCTTTCTTATAACGTCCGGCGATCTTAACCAAAAGAAAAACCAGTAAACCCAGGGCCAGTAACATTTGTACCACGTTGCGGGTGGGTGAAAGATCCAGTACACTAACCGTTTCATCAATAACCCCAGCTTCGTTTACGGCTACTATATGCCCGGCTGAATATTTATTGCGGTCTAACCCCAAATGATCGATCTTTTCGTTGGTCAGCAGGGTATAGCCATTCACATCATGTTCGCCGTGATGAAATTTTGAAGACATAAAAACCGAAAATCCCTTGCCTTTGGCATAAACTATAACGGGCAGGGGAATGGTGGCATGAAAGGTAGAACCATCGGCTTTTTTGTAGGAGAAAAAGTGAAATTCGTGGGCATCCATGATGTGTCCAAAGATCACTTCATTGGCATCAAATATCTTTTCCTTTTTGGCACTGTCACCTTTGGGTTCTGGATTGGCAAAAGAAGCATTGGAAAAAAACGCTAAACTTATGCTGAAAACCGCTACCAGTAATGATTTGATGCTCTTTGATGCCATGATTTACCTCTAATTTGGCGCAAAGATAAGGAGGGAGGGGGGATTTTAAAAATTAGATGCAAAAAATATCAGGATTGAGGGTTTTGTATATAAACGGATGCCAAAAAGGCCTTTCCTGAATATTGGGTGTAAAAAAGTTCCCGAGGATGAATTGACCTTAAAATGATCAGATCATAACATCATCAATTTTCCAGGTCAAATTATCTTTTCCTGTTTTTCAAACTGCATTTTATGCAGCTGGTAATAAAATCCACGTTGTTGCAGCAATTCGTCATGGCTGCCCATTTCCTTTATTTCACCCTTATCCAGCACCATTATTTTATTGGCCTTGCGGATGGTCGACAGGCGGTGTGCGATCACAATGGAAGTACGGTTTGCGATAAGCTTATCAATGGCATGCTGGATCAACGCTTCACTTTCCGTATCTACGGATGAAGTGGCTTCATCCAGGATCAGGATGGCCGGATCGTATAGTAAGGCCCGTACAAAAGAAAGCAATTGCCGCTGGCCCAGGGAAAGCGTAGCCCCTCTTTCCATCACATTGTAATTATAACCTCCGGGCAACTGCATGATAAAATCATGTATCCCGATCATTTTGGCAGCCCGTTCAACTTCCCCATCTGTAATGGCTGGATTGCGCAGGGTAACATTGTCCTTTACCGAACCGCTGAACAGGAATACATCCTGCAATACCACGGCGATCTTTGTACGCAGTTCATCCAGGTGAAAATCCTCAATATGGGTATCATCTATGCTGATCGTTCCTTTATTTACCTGGTACAGCCTGTTGAGTAAACTGATGATGGAGGTTTTACCGCTGCCCGTATGCCCGACAATGGCAAGGGTTTCGCCGGCGTTGAGGATAAAACTGATATCCTTTAACACATATTGTTCCTCCTTGTAAGCAAACCAAACCTTATCAAACTCAACCTTGCCTTTGATAAAAGAGCCTGCTTTATTTTGCTTTAAAGCCCCTCCTGAGCGAGAGTCGAAGGAAGGGGTTTGGGGTGTTGTATCATCATTATCCAGGACTTTAAAAACCCGTTCACTGGCGATCATGCCCATCTGCAGTACATTGAATTTATCAGCGATCACCCGCAGAGGCCTGAACAATAAATTCAGGCAAAGAATAAAAGCCGTGATCACACCGGCAACCTTTTCGGCCTGGGCAGGGTTTACCACATCCTGGGCGGCCCACCAAACCAGCAGCCCGATCGACAATGCCATGACCAGTTCCACTACCGGAAAAAAAACGGAATAGGCAAAAATGGCCTTGATATTGGCATTGCGGTGTTCTTTATTGATGCTGTTGAATTTTTTGAATTCCCTTTTTTCAGCAGCAAAAGCCTGTATAACGGCCATCCCTGTGATGTGTTCCTGTACAAAGGCATTCAGGTTAGAAACGGCATTGCGAACCCTGATGAATGACCGGTTCACCGATTCCTTAAAAAACCAGGTGGCAATGATCAATATCGGGAAAGGGGCCAGGCAAACGAGGGTCAGCTGCCAGTCAACATAAAACATATAACCCAATACAGAAAAAATAGCCAGCAGGTCGGCAATGATCGGGATCAGACCGTCACTGAAAATATCATTGATGGATTCAATGTCGTTGATGGTACGGGTGGTCAGCGTACCGATGGGTGTTTTATCGTACTGTGATAAATTGAGATGAAGGATCTTGTTATAGGTGCTTACCCGCATATCCCTTACCACGCTTTGTCCAAGTGAAGCAGTGAGAAATGTAAAAAAGAAGCGGAAGACGGTTTCCAGCATCAGCAACACCACCTGGATAATGGTTATTTCAATGATAAATCCACCCGGGCCATTAATAAACTGTGATGAAGTGTCACCTTTTATTCCGTCATTGATGGTAAGCTGGATCAGGAATGGCCTTACGGGTGAAATGACTGCCAGCACAATGGCCAGTACCAGGGAGCCATAAAATTTATTTTTATAGGGAGCGGCAAACTGAAAAACCCGGCGCAGTAATGAAAAATTAAAAATTTTCCTTTTGGCTTTTGATTGCTCACTCATGCTGCAAAAGTAAATGTTTAGCCGGTTTTGTGTAAATGGACAGAGAATTAAAAATTATTGCAAACGATCAACTGTGAAATTCTGCTGCATACTGGTCAATCCTCCACCATATTATTGTATCCTTTTAAAAAAATAGCACCAAGGTTTTTGTATGGGGGTATATAACTGTCCCAGCTTTCCCTGATAGCGGTACTGGGATCGGCAGCGAATAATTTTGTGAGTGATGCCCACATGTTTTTCCAGACCAGTGGTTTACCCGATTCAAAGGTCTGGTTCAGATAATTGAGTATGGGTCTGTTGATATCGCCCGCTCCAATTTCTTTGGTAGATATGATATGTGCTTCGGGGTTCACTTCAATGATGTCATTTAAATTTTTATACCCGCCGCAGGATCCCAGCATCACAATTTTTGCATTGCCGGCCATGCGTTTGATGGTGCGGGGAAGCCAGTAACTGTGTCCGCGGTGAACCACCACAACGGGCAACATATCATTTTGGGCCAGGTAATTATTCAAATGTACCTGTGCGCTGTCATCGAGGTTGGCATCATTATCGAGCGGCCTGTTTGCAAATACCCAAACATTGCCTTTTTTGGATCTTATTTCATACCACTCGCTGTTGGAGGTAATGGTCCAGTCCCTGGGTGAGAATGAATTGATGAAAGAAGGGAAAAATGTTTTACCGTCTTTATCCCCGTACCAGTAAACCTGCTGAATGATCCTCCCGCTGTCGTCCCGCATGTTTGCATTGTCAATTTCATAAATGGACGGGATGCCCATGATGCCGGTGAGGTCGATCTTATTGGCAGTATCGGCTGATAAGAAAATTGTTTTTAATAAACCATAAATGGTTTTTCCCCGGCTGTTGTTGTTCCGGATGCAGTCATTTTCATTTTTAATGACATAACCCAGTATCGAGGACAGTAAATTGGTATTGGTGATGCTGCTGTAAGAGTCTGCCACATCAATAGCATCTTCCAGGTTCCCGGTCTTATCCAGGTTGGCAATAAAGCCACGCATGAGGGTCTCGGATGCGCTTACGGGCATATAGCTTAAAAAATTATCCAGCCTGTTGTAATTGGCAGCAATCTTGATGAATTTTTTAAAGAAGTCGAAGTGAACCTGCAGCAGCAGTGAATCGGTCCTGGGTTCTTTGCCCAGGCGTTGGATCATGCGGTTGTAGCTGTGTTTATAACTCGATGTATAAATTTCATTTTCACTCAGGGCCATCATAAAATAAAGATCAACGGCCGATAAAGAATCGGTTGACCGCATCCGGTTATTGATATTGGCCAGGTCGTGAAGTTCATTGATGGGTGTAACGAAATGCTGCAGGGCCTTGTTTTTTAACACCTCCCGCAACCCGTTGGCGCCAAACATGGCAATGGGTGTGTCTTTCGCAGGGGATGTCATCCGTTTAAAATAGGCAATTTCAGTCTGAACCAGCAGTTTAAAATACCCTATGCTGTCGTAACCGGCACCATCTTCTCCAATGATCTTTTTCAATCCTTCCACTGTTTTATTTCCCCTCATCATATCATCCAAAAAAGGAAAATACAGGAGTGCATTGGGTGTGCGGCTCAGCTCCACGATCGTTTGCACAGACGGGCTGGTATTGCGGTGTACCAGCTGTCCCAGTTTTGTATTGGGTGCCTGTGCCAGGTTATAAATGGCTGTAGGGTTTACGGCAGCGCTTTTTGTAACCAATGCATCGGCAAAGGGTTCGTTGATAAATGGCTCGATGGTCTGCAGGATCTTATCCGGATTCAATGCACAGAATTTCAGGTACAGCAATTTTTTACTTTCTGTGTAACCGGTATTTTCGGGAAAGATCTCTGCAATGATCTTACCTGCCTGGTATGGCAATTCACCGATTGCCGCGGCCATGCTGTTTCCATCAATATCGGTTTTCATGATGCTTTCAAAGGTATCAACCAGCAGCGGGGCATAAACAGGGTTAAAGGCTTTATTGCGCCAGCCGGTTTTAAAACCCTTTAAAAGGCTTTCGATATAACTCAGGTAGCGCACCTTTTCGTTATTGGTAACCAGTTTTTTATTTTGTTCAACAAAGATCTGCAGGGTATCGATCTTCCTGGTCATCACATCGGTAATGGCCAGGTTGATCTCGTCTTTATGGGTTGCCCTGATCAGGCCATCCTGTTTGCCATCCAGCTTATCCAGCTGCTGTTGTTCGCTGTCAATTTTATCGTGAAAAAGTTGCCTGTAAATCGGGATGATCACAGAGTCCTGCATGGCAAAACCGGGTAACACAGCAATCAACAGTAAAAAAAGGAATAGCATTTTTTTCATGATCAGATCTTCGGCTCCGGTAATAAAATTACGGTAGTGCCGGCATACATATCGTTTAAAAGCTGAAAATTATTGTTAATGCAGCCTCCCTGCTTAACAATTTGATAATACGGTTCTGCGGGTATTGGTAGTTCCTGATTAAAGGTAAAGACTATTTTTGCGGAATATGAGTGTAACAACTACTGTTAAAAAAATATTAATTGCTGATGACGAGCCGGATATCCTGGAGATCATTCAGTACAATTTACAAAACGAGGGATACGAGGTTTATACGGCTAAAAACGGCAATGAGGCACTTGACCAGGCAAAACGGTTTAATCCCGACCTGATCATCCTCGATATTATGATGCCCGGAAAGAACGGCATTGAAGTGTGCAACCTGCTCAGGCTTCAACCCGCATTTAAAGATACACTGATCATATTTTTAACGGCATTGAGTGATGAAGGAACCGAAGTGAAAGGTTTGGAATCGGGCGCTGATGATTATATTGCCAAACCGGTCAGCCCGAAAGTGTTGGTGAGCAAGGTGAATGCTTTATTCAGAAGATTTATAAAAGAAGATACCGGTATTTTGCAGATCGGTGACCTGAAAATTGA
>CAZBIK010000014.1:8997-24450 GCA_964491955.1 uncultured Ferruginibacter sp. | reverse complement strand
GGGCTCGATAATAACGGAACATTCAATTCATCATCTGCCGACCTTAACCTGCCTGCTTGTTCAGAAGTCTTGTTTGCAGGTTTATACTGGGGGGCTGATGAAGGCATTTCAGGAACCGACAGTGCATGGATAACCGCTGGTTTCAATTCCATTAAATTAAAAATTCCCGGCGCAGCAACTTATACAACTCTTGCCTCCACGCAAACCAACAGGCACAGTGCAGCTTATTCGCCCGGCTTGCCACATACCGGGTATTTATGTTTCAGGGATATTACCTCCCTCATCAATGCTGCCAATGCCAACGGAACCTATACGGCTGCTGACGTATTGGGGCCGGTCGGTATCACCAATTCCTGTGGTGGCTGGACGATCGTGATCGCTTATTCGAACCAGACATTGCAACCGCGGAACCTAACGGTCTTTGACGGAAGCGTGATCATCAACCAGGGTGATCCCGCAGTAGATGTGAACATCAATGGTTTCTTAACACCACCGGTAGGCCCCGTAAGTTGTGAACTGGGGGCAGTGGTATATGATGGCGACCGCGTATCAACCGATTCATTTGCATTCCGGCAAAACGGTGCCCCCTTATTTTATAACCTGGCAAATACTTCGGTGCCGCTCAACGGTAACGGAGATGCGTGGAACAGCAAGATCTCCTACAAGGGAGCAGTTGTTACAAGAAGGAATCACGCTTGTCAAATTACACTGGGCTATGATGCGCCGATATTTGAACTGCCCAATACCGCGAATGCACAGCTCAGCAATAACCAAACGTCAGCCACTGTACGCTTTTCATCGCCCGGTGAAAATTATTTCGTGCATGTGCTTACCACTTCCATTTCGCAATACAACCCGGCCTTTGCCTTTGATAAAACGGCAACTGACATCAACGGGGGTACGCTTGTACCTGGTGACATCTTACGGTACCAGGTCAATTACAGCAATACCGGTAATGATTCCAGCACCAATACATATATCGTTGACAATATTCCAATAGGTACTGCCTTTATACCCGGTTCCATCCGGATAAACGGGGTTGCCAGAACGGATGTTGCGGGCGACGACCAGGCGGAATATGATTTTACCAATAACCGGGTTGTGCTGCGTATAGGCGTTGGCGCCAATGCCGTTACCGGCGGTAATATCGGGCAGGGCGTAAGCGGCAATATACAGTTTGATGTGGTTACCGCATCATCCTGTGCTGTATTATCCTGTACCGGGTCAATAAAAAATGAAGCCCGGATAAATTATATTGGATTAAGATCAGGGTCGGTGCTGTATGATTCAAGCGGTGTAAGTACTTCTGGTTGTATAGTAAAAGGCCCGGTGATCAACCCGGTTTTGGGGCCCTGTTTTGTACCAAAGGATACACTGCTCGTAAATCATTGTACCATTGGAAACATAACCCTGCCCTGGGCAAGGTTTGCAGGCTATACATTTTATTCAAACCAGCCTTTTATTCCGGCCAACATGTACAATCCTTATATCCCGGTTACCACATCAGGTATTTACTGGGCCTATTTTAATAATGGTTTTGGTTGTTCAGATACGGTAAGGATACAGGTGATCATTACCCGTTGCCCGGATATAGACGACGATGATGATGCCATCCCCGATTATGTTGAGTTTAATGACCCGCTTGCTTTACAGGACCACAACAGCAATGGAATTCCCAACTGGAATGATCCTGCTTACCCGGGTTATACAGATTATAACCTGGATAATGTGAACGATCATTTTGACTGGGGAAGTGATGCAGACAATGATGGCATACCCAATTTCCAGGACCTGGATTACTGGAAGGGTTGGCTTGATGTAAATAGTGACGGCATAAATGACCAGTCTGATAAGGACCTGGACGGTATTCCAAACCAATATGACCTTGACAGTGATAATGACGGCATACCCGACGTGGTGGAATCCTATGGTGTGGATACCAATGGCGATGGCGTGATAGATAACTATATAGATACGGATAATGACGGATTTTCACAAAATGTGGATGCCAACAATACCGGTGTAAATGGTTCAAGTATAGGGTTAGGTCCGCAGGACCTGGATGGGGATGGCATACCCAATTACCTCGACCTGGACAGTGACAATGACGGTATCCCCGGTCTGGTAGAAGCTGCTGGTATTGATGCCAACAACAATGCCATGGTGGACGGATTTACAGATGCCAATGGAAACGGGATTGATGATAACCATTATATGGCATCGGCCATATTATTGACCGGGCCTGATACCGGTCCGGTTGACGGGCGTGCTGATAATTATCCAAATAAAAATAAGGACCGCGATTTCAGGCCCAATGCCTATGATATGGACAGCGATGCGGATGGTATTGCAGATGTGATCGAAGCGGGGTTCCCGGATACAGACCTGAATGGGATCATCGACGGAGCCCTGGGTACCAATGGCTGGGCAACCGTTATTTCTTCACTGCCGGCATTGGGATTAAGGTTTACAGATGCAGGCCCATATCCCGATTACCTGGATATTGATTCAGATAATGACGGGATCCCTGATAATATCGAAGGTCAATCTACCGCAGGTTACTTGCTGCCAGGCATCATTGATGCTGATGGAGATGGCCTGGTAAATACCTATGATAATGTGGTTGGTTTTGGCGGATCGGGGATCTTTGTTTATGATCATGATGCCGATGCCACACCGGATTACAGGGACCTGGATACCGATGGCGACGGGCTGGATGATATTTTTGAAGGCAATGATTTTAACCTTAATGGCAATCCCGATGACGATGTAACATTAACCGGGCTGGATACCGATGGTGACGGGCTGGATAATAAATTCGATTCACTGAATTCGGTAATCAATATCAAGGGCACTTCTTACCTGATGGGCGACGGAGGTTCATTTACAGGAGATGCTGCACCGGGTTCAAGAACAACTGTTCAACGTACACAATTCTTTCAAACAGACCGTGACTGGCGTTTTGTTGGATTTGTTTTGCCTGTTCAGTTCCTGGATTTTACCGGTGTACCCCAAAACAAAAACATCCAGCTTAACTGGACGATCATTGCGGGTAAAGAAGTAGACCGGTTCGAAATAGAACGCAGCACGGATAATAATAATTACATGAAAGTACTAACGGTAGCTGAACAGGTATTACTGTATGTACCACAAAGTTTTGCTGCAACAGATGACATTTCCACAGTCAACAGCGATGCTTTTTATTACCGGGTAAAAGTGATCAGCAGGGATGGCGAGATCAAATACAGCAATATCATTGTTGTACGGATGAACAAACAAAACCCGGGGATCTCCATTTCACCCAACCCGGGCGGCAAGGTGGTATCTGTTCAGTTCTTTACAGGAAAAGATGCTGAGGTTTCTATTTCGATGTTTGACAATACCGGGAAGAACATGTTGTACAGGAAACAAAGGGTTCCTGCGGGGTTTAATACCATCCGGCTCGGGGATCTTGATACATTCAGTAACGGGATCTATATACTTAAGGTAATGATCAATGCAGAAACATTCATCAAAAAACTGGTGTTGAAAAATTAAAAAGACCGATCCCTGAATAAAAGTAAAATCCCTTCTGCAAACGGAAGGGATTTTATTTACCCTACTTTTGTTCTGATGTACACACACAAAAAATCACTGGGGCAGCATTTTTTAAAAGATGAATCTGTCATAAAAAAGATCATTGATGTTTTAAAGGAACAGCCTTTTAAAAACCTGTTGGAGGTTGGGCCCGGCGCCGGTGCCCTGACCAAACACATCATGCATTTACCTGCAGTGGATTTTAAGGCAGTGGAACTGGATGAGGAGAAAGTGGTTTATCTCAGCAAAAAATACCCGGAGCTTGACAGAAAGATCATTCACCGGAGTTTCCTGGATATGGATAAACCCTTTGATGAACCTTTTACCGTTATTGGCAATTTCCCTTATAACATCTCCACGCAGATCCTGTTCAAGGTGCTTGAATGGAAAGATGATGTACCCTGCATCATCGGCATGTTCCAGAAAGAAGTGGCGCAAAGGGCAGCATCAAAGGAAGGCAGTAAAGTGTATGGGGTGTTGAGTGTGCTCATGCAGGCGTATTACGATATCGAATACCTGTTTGATGTAAGCAACGAATGTTTCGACCCTCCGCCAAAAGTACAAAGCGGTGTTATCCGCATGAAAAGAAAAACAAAGTTACCGGATTATAAAAGTGAAAGGGCTTTTTGGGTATTGGTTAAAACAGCCTTTAACCAGCGCCGTAAGACGTTGCGCAATGCCGTAAAAAGTTTATTCCCGGCAGATGTGCTGCAGGATGAGATATTTTTGAAACGTGCCGAAGCACTGACCGTGGATGATTTTGCAGCCTTGACTTTCAGGATGCAATAAAAAAACCGCCCTGCCTGGGGCGGGACGGTTTTTAAGGGTCTCATACTATATTTTCTGTTTTATTTCTTCAGATTCATACTCCTGTTAATGGTAAAGCCAAACGCAATGTTTCCGTCTTTAAGGCGGCTGTTGTTCCTGGCCAGCTGGTCAATGGCAGAAGCGTCTGTAGTGCTTCCAATATAAAACTGGAACAGGTGGGTACCGGTACTGATCTCAACTCCTACAGATAACAGGTCGGGTTGATAGTTAAGAATATCCCCGCTTTTGGATATGATGTTCTTATACATATTGAACTGGCGTGCATATTCAAGTGTCAGGTTAAGGGTGCTTGTTGCCTTGTATTTTGCTGCCATACCCATTGAAAATACCTCGTTACTGTTATTAGAACCATAGGGCACTACATTAAAGTGTATCCAGGTTGGCATCAACTGAAGCGAAAATTTATCTGAGAATTTACGGGAGATCAGCAACTGGTTCAGGAATGCAAACTTGTTTCCGGCGAACCCTTTATCAGGATCCTTTGCTGCATTAACATTAGCCATGGAATACCATCCTACAGTAACCGGGATATTTCTTTCGCCGGTTTGCTGCCTGATGATCCTGAATTTTAACCAGCCTTCGTAAGATGAACCGCCGGCCATGGCCACGCCCACGTTCATAAAGTTAAGTGGTGAATAATCAAACGATAAATAGGTATTTGCCACACCGGAATTAAGTCCAAAAAACTGGGCTATATTCTGTGAGCCGCCATCTTTATTCCATATATGACTGAAGTGGTGAGAGACCATAAATTGTAAAATACCGGGATTTACGATCTCTGTACTCTGCATATTTATGATCTTTGTTGCATTAAAGACTGCCCTTGTAAATTTTTGCTTAGGCGCTGCCTTGGTTTCTGTTTCCAGGGAATCCTGTGCCATCGATGTAACAGATAAACAAAGGCAAAAGAAGCAAAGCGATAATATCTTTTTCATAATCTCTGATTTTATATTTGTAACACTCATTTTTTCTGATGTGTTTTTTAAAATTATTGTGGTGTACCCTGTGCGATCCATTCATTAAAAAGTTTTACCGTGCAGGAACTTAAGCTCAGTGCGCCACCCGGGTGCCCGTTGTTGCCGCTGCTGTTCATCATGGTTGTCAGTACATCTTTTTTAGCAGCCATTTGGCTATAGGTAAGATTTGCTGCTATTCCCCCGTGGCAGGTTGAGCCTTTGCAGGATGTGGTATATAACGGAAGTATCTTGGCAGTATAGGTAATTACACCGGTTACTGTACATCCGCCACCATCATCTTTTGCTCCTTCAGCTATCCACTGTTTAATTATATTTTCCTGGGTGGTTGTAAAATAAATGGATCCGGCACCGGGATGGGTTCCGCCATTTACCCAGGCATCCAGTAAACCAACCCTTCCTAGTATCGCATCATAGAAAATAGTATCTGCGTGAGAAAATTGAACTGCCCTGGTTCCAATACCATTGTTATGGCAGCCACAACCACCGGCAACCATGATGGGAACTACATCATTACGGAATGATATTCCGGGTACTGCAATAATGTCTTCCTTGTTTTTATAACATGATGACAACAGATAAGTAAGCATTGCAGTCATCACACCCATTGTTATTATTACCTTTTTCATATATCTAATATTTTAGATTGATTGTTTCAGTTATTGTTTTATAATGGTACCGGTTTTCCTGTATTTGAAAATACCTGCATTGGCATTTCCGTATTTCCAAACAGCCGGAATATTGGGATCGGCAAAATACCAGGCCTTGATCAGGGCAATTTCATGCGATTTAAGGCCACCGTCTCCATAAGCCATATCTCCCTGGTGGCTGGTAGCGTAAACACCGGTGAAAGGATTGGCCAGCAATAAAGTGGAGTCTATCCTGGAAATCATAGAACTGGTCGCGTTAAGCGGATTACCACTTACATAATATGTTCTTGCCAATACCGGGTTGGTGTAAAGGATAGAATTGCTTGACCTTACACTTTTTGGATACAAAATGTCCATCAGGATATCATCATAATCATTTAATGGACCGCGGGTACTTGAAGCAGATCGTGGTGTTGAAAACTTCTTCCATGGCCTGAAGTCGTTAAAGGCAAGTGTATCTGAATAAAATTTCTTCACACTGTCTTTATAGGCTGTCCATACCTCGTTGCGTTTTGTTGCATTGGAAAGCTGGCAATAATTAGTTACAGCACCGGTTGATGGGTTGATATACAAGTATTGAGTGGTATCTGCCGTGGTTAAAGGGCCAAGTAAACCTGCCCTTGCCCATCCGCCTGTTGCAGTGGCCTGGTTGTGACAGTTGGCTGAACCACAGCCGGTAACTATTAGCGCAACGGCTGCCGGCCTGAAATCATTGTAATCAGGCCTTTCCTTGGCGCCATTCTTTATCCAGTTATAAATAAGCGATTTGTCAGTAGTATTCATTTCATGATTTGAATTTACCGGTGGCATGGCTTTGTCAAAATCATTGGTAGTCAGGTATTCCCATAATTTACTGCCATCGGGATTGCCGGGAGCAACAAATTTCATGATATCGGCATAGGTGTCAAACTTAGGTGCTATTGGACCTCCATGACAGTTGGATGTTGCACAATACTCATGAATAATGGTTTGTACACCCCTGAACTTGATGATGTCATTAACATCGGGCACAACATCGGAAGGGGTTATCTTATTGGATTCATAAAACGATGCATAGGTCGTTGAATCCGCTGTACCCTTATATGACCTGTCAAGGCCCTTAATGACATCGCCGGTTTTCCTGCACTGGATCACAGAGGCAGAAATAACAATAACTGCCAGGAAGAGGGCAGTTGCTTTAAATATTGAGACATGTTTCATAAAAAAATATTTATGTAATTAAAATCTGTTGTGAGAATGTTGATTTGTTTTGGTTTAATAATCAAATGTAGTATGGCCCCATTTACAATTCCATGACAAAAGATGGACGCTGGTATGATTTTAATCACATAGGCTTTTGATTAATGTCATCAATTTGTCAGTAAGGGATAAATATATTGCACTGCAATTACGACTAGTAAATATTAAAATCAAAAGTATATGGGAGACAATAAAAAATCTGACGATAAATCACGCCGCTGGTTTTTGTCACTATTGACACCGGCTGATAATAAAGCGGCTAAGCCAGGCATGGTAAAAATGCTGACTGCCGACGGAAAACTCGTTGAAATTGATAAAACGGTGCTTGATGCCGCATCCAAAA
Source organism: uncultured Ferruginibacter sp. (assembly GCA_964491955.1). Classification (GTDB taxonomy): domain Bacteria; phylum Bacteroidota; class Bacteroidia; order Chitinophagales; family Chitinophagaceae; genus Ferruginibacter. The sequence goes on along the minus strand of CAZBIK010000014.1, from coordinate 16,840 downwards.
AACAACGGTCATCCAATAAGGAGATCTATGACTGGATGAATAATCCTTCCAAAGACAATAAATAACTGATCCTTTCAAAATAACAAAACAATGAAAGAACAAGAAGTAATTCAAGAACCGGGCAGGCGGAATTTCATAAAAAATGTGGCTATAGCAACGGTGGCAACTGCTGCCTGTGGCAGTATAGCCTGCTCCTGCACTTCCAATAAAACTGCTGTCAGCGACAAAGTAAGATTGCTTTCTCCGGATGGTGAGATTGTTGAAATTGATTCAGCTTACCTGAATCACAGGGAGAATATGGCAGTTTTATCCCAACATGAACAGCGGGTAGGTATTGCCGGAAAGCGATTTGTAATGGTCGTTGACCTGGCTCTTTGTAAAAATGCACGGAAATGTGTAACCGCCTGTCAGAAACACCATTACCGGCCGGAAGAAACCGAATGGCTTACCGTTAAATTAATGAAGGACAGTGAAAAGTCGGCGCCATACTGGTTTCCCAAACAATGTTTCCATTGCGATAATCCCCCCTGTGTAAAAGTTTGCCCGGTAGATGCCACATTTAAAAGGAATGACGGGCTGGTTTTAATTGATAACGACCGGTGTATCGGCTGCAAATTCTGCATGGCTGCCTGCCCTTATTCAACCCGTGTATTTAACTGGGATGAACCCATTGTGCCTTTTGATATAAAAGACCTGCAATATAATGCCGAAACAGGCGTGCCTGCAAAAGTGGGTACAGTGGAAAAATGTGATTTCTGTCCCGACAGGGCCAGGGAAGGTTTGCTGCCCCCATGCGTGGAATCATGTCCCAACGGCGTATTTTATTTTGGAGATGAAAATGAAGATACCGTAACCAATGGCTCCGAAACAGTAGGTTTCAGCCAGTTATTAAAAGACCGGGCCGGATACCGTTTCCTGGAAGAGCTGGGCACAAAGCCAAGGGTTTATTACCTGCCGCCAAAAGACAGGCAGTTCCCGGTTGAAAGAGGATATGATGACCTTCCGGAGAATATAAAAGAAAGGTTTAAGGATATCATGGAAGCAAAGAAGTAAAGCTGCTGTAAACAGTGAAACCTAATATATAATATTGAATACAAACGATTATGGAACTCAACACATACCAACAGGAGGCTTTTAATTACCAGCGTCCCAATATAGAAAAGTTTGGAAAACGAAACATGATATGGAGCATTTTCTTTTTGGTTTGGATCGCGGTAGGCCTTTATGCATTATACCTGCAGATTGCAGATGGACATGGAATTACCGGGATGCGGGATAATGTGGTCTGGGGCCTGTATATTGTAAATTTTATTTTTTTTATCGGTCTCAGTTATGCCGGGGCTATTATTTCAGGCTTATTGCACCTTTCTAAAGTATCCTGGGGTAAACCCATTATAAGGCTTGCACAAATGATGACCATTGTTTCTGTAATTGTAGGGCCGATCTTTATTCTTTTATGTGTTGGCCGATTCGACAGGCTTCATCATTTGTTTATTTATCCAAGGCTGCAATCGCCCCTTACCTGGGATGTGGTTGCCATTCTTACCTATTTTGTGGGTAGTGTACTTTTTCTATACATGGCCCTGATAAAGGATTTTGCTGTTTACCGGGATGCAAAAATGAATATCCCTAAATGGAAACAGAAATTATATAAGATCCTGGCAACAGGCTACAGGGGTGCAGCCAGCCAGAAAAGGCACCTGATCATCTCCCAAAACCTGCTGGCGATCATTATGGTACCATTGTCGATCATTGTAAGCTCTATCCTTTCCTGGATCTTCGGTATGACCCTGCGCCCCGGTTGGCACAGTACCATTTTTGGGCCTTATTTTGTACTTGGCGCTTTGTATTCAGGTACCGGTGTACTGATCGTGGCCATGTGGGTTTACCGCAAAATGTATAAGCTGGATAAGTATTTTACCGATAAACATTTTACGTACCTGGGTTATATCATGATGGTGCTGGCTGCAGCATATGGATACTTTACTTTTTCAGAATATTTTACAAGTTGGTTTGGTTCAGAAAAATGGGATAACGATGTGATCAATAAACTGTTCAACCCGGCTGAATACGGATGGTGGACCTTGTTTGCAAACCTGATCGGTATTTTTATTCCGATTTTAATAGTGGCTATCCCCAAAACAAGAAAGCCCGGCTGGATAACCCTGGTGGCTTTTTTAATGGTGATCGCCCTTTGGGTAAAACGCTACCTGATCATTGTACCAACATTGGAAACACCGGCACTTCCCATGCAGGAAACCAGGATGGAATATGTAAAATATGCAGCAACCTGGCCCGAATGGGCATTGACCATTGCAGGCATAGCCAGTTTCCTTTTATTCTTTACGATCATGTCAAAATTTGTAACTGTGGTTCCGGTTTCAGGGCTGGAAGATACAACTCACCACCCCCATCACGAACTCGCAGCGGATGAGGTAAAAAAAGATAACGTTCAAACTGATTAAAACACGAACAGATGAAACCGATTTCAACAACAATAACCCAAAAAATAACCAGGCAATTGATGATCATGACCGGCCTGTTGATCATGTTGCTGATCCCTGCCGGTATGTTTGCCCAAACTGACAGCACAAAGACCGACAGTACACAGGTTGTAGAGGAAGTGCCGGTTGAAGAATCATCATTGATATCTCCATCTTTAGATTTTATAAGCGTACAGAGATCTGACCAGTCGATCAACCTTAAAGCAGCATTGAGGGCAAAAATCAAAGGCAATTCCTATATCCTGCCTTTATTGAAGATCACCTTTATCCAGGTAACTGATACTGCTGAAAAAGTTTTGGGTTTTGTGATTACCGATAAGTACGGCAAAGCAGTTTTTAATGTAAAGTCTGACCAGCTTATAGCAGATAAGGAAGGTAAATTACAATACAAAGCTGTATTTGCAGGCAATAAACAAATGGACCCGGCAGACGCAGAAGTAACGATAAAAAGGGCCCACCTTGAAATTACGCCGGTTAAAGAAGATTCATTGTTAACCGTTAAGGTGAAGCTGATGGATATGTCAACAGGAACCGGGATACCGGTTCCGGAAACAGCAATCGGCATTTTTGTAAATCGGCTTTTCAATCCTTTAAAGATCGGCGAAGGAACCACTGACGAAAACGGCGAGGCAACAATTGAGATCCCCAATAATCTTCCGGGAGATGCAAAGGGTAATATAACGCTGATGGCTAAACTGGATGAAAATGAAACCTTTGGTAACCTGGAAGCATCTGTTGATCAGCAGTGGGGAGTACGGGTGTCCGCTGTAAATGAAAATCATGAAAGGACACTGTGGAGTTCTGATCCGCCGATATGGATGCTGGTTACGTTTATAATCCTGATGACTGTTGTCTGGGGGCACTACCTGGTGATCATTGTTCAAATGATCAGGTTAAGAAAAGAGGAACCTGAACCAGGCACAGCCACGGTTTGAACATCTTAGTTCCTGAATAGTTATTTTACTGTTATTACGGTAAATATCCTAAATTTGAGTTAATCATGTTCATTGCTGATACAGATCATGTTTTAACTGGTGATTAAAACGGAATTTTACTTTATTAATTAAAAAGCATAAAACAAAAAAAATGAAAAAGAAAATAACAATGGTCATCACAGGTTTTTTTGCAATTGCTTTATTTGCATTTGTGCCCAAAACAACCACACAGGAGCCCTGGAAAGTGCCTGATGCCTACAAGACAAAAGTTAACCCCACAAAGGCTGATGCTGCATCAACCCTGGCAAACGGGAAATCACTGTATAACACACATTGTAAATCATGCCATGGTGCAAAGGGCAAAGGAGATGGACCCAAAGCAGCGCAGTTGGATACTGAATCCGGAGACTTTACAAAAGCTTCTTTCCAGTCTCAAACCGATGGTGCTTTATTTTATAAAACTTATGAAGGACGAAAAGACATGCCTTCTTACAAAAAGAAAATACCGGATGCCAACGATATATGGGCTATAGTTAATTATATGAGAACGTTTAAATAAACCGGTCTTAATATCCCGAATAAAAATGTTCATCCGCTTTTACGGATGAACATTTTTGTTTCCGGTGATGCAGCGATTTTGGGTCCGATGAAATCTGTAGTTTTGCACAGCTTATTTAAAAGAAACGAACAATGAAAAATTACCTGTTACCCTGTTTATTTTTTATTTCCGGTATATTCATCACAGCATCCTGCAATACACCCAGGTATATTTACAGCCCTTCCGCACTCAATGTTCCGGTACTAACAAAAAAAGGCGATGGTAAACTGGGCGCTGTTTACTCCACCAATGCGGTTGGCCAGGAAAAACAGGATGGCGTAGAGATCGATAACCGCAGCCGTGGCTACGACCTGCAGGGAGCCGTGGCCATCACCAATAATTTTGCCATACAGGCCAATCATTTTTACCGCTGGGAAAAAACGGAAGGCGGCCCCGACAGCGTAACCATAAGATATAAAAGAAACCTTACCGAGATCGGTTTGGGCTATTTCCTGCCCGTTAATGACCAGAAAAATACTTTTTTCCAGGTTTTTGCAGGTGCCGGCCTGGGCCGGTTTGATTTTACGGATGTTGACAAGACCGGCAGTAATTTTCACCAGGCAAACATCACTAAAATTTACCTACAGCCTGCGGTACTTTTTAAAAGTAAAGGGAGTTTTACCACATCCATCGGGGTAAGGTTCAGCGGCATCAGCTACAGCAAAATAAAAACCAGTTATACTGCAGTCCAGCTAAACGATTTTCACCTCGATAACCTGAACGGCCGGGCAAAATGGTTTTTTGAACCGGCTACGGTAAGCTATTTTGGTTTTAAAAATTTACCGGGACTGCGGTTTGAGGTGCAGGGCGGTTTATCATTTTTAATGGCAAGAAATTACATCGACTACAGGAAATTTAATTTTTCCATTGGTGCCGGGATCGATTTTGGCTCCCTGTTCAATAAAAACAGGCAATAATCCTTTCCAGCGGGTTATTATTTTTTCCAGCCTTTAATCTGTAAATTTACATTTCGATTGTAAGCTTTACACCCTTGTGTAAAGTAAAAAACTAATTACAGACCGTTTATGCCATTCACACTTCAGAATAAAGTTCGCATTGTTACTGCAGCTGCACTGTTCGACGGTCATGATGCCGCCATCAACATCATGCGCCGCATCATGCAGAGCAAAGGTGCCGAGATCATTCACCTGGGCCATAACAGGAGCGTACATGAAATTGTGGAATGTGCCATTGAAGAAGATGTGCAGGGTATCGCCATCACCAGTTACCAGGGCGGCCACGTGGAATTTTTTAAATATATGAAAGACCTGCTGGATGAAAATGGCTGCGGGCATATAAAAATTTTTGGCGGCGGGGGAGGAACCATCCTGCCTGCAGAAATTGAAGAACTGCACAATTACGGCATCACCAGGATCTACAGTCCTGATGATGGCAGGCACATGGGACTGGAAGGAATGATTGAAGATGTGGTGAAGCAATGTGATTCCCCTCAGGCCCCCTCTAAATCTCCCCCCAAGGGGGAGACTTTGAAGCACTCTGCTAACGGAAACAATCTTTATGCTTTGGAAGAGTGGAAGGATGTAAAAAAAATTGCCCATGCAATTACATTGGCCGAAAATGGAAAAGATTACCTGCACTTATTTAACGGGAAGGCCACTCATGAATATTTTGAAACTGCTGATTCATTTTATTACAAATCATTAAAAGAATTTGTTGCACAGCACAGAAGTAAACCAACCGAGGCTGAAAATGCTTTGTGGCAATATTTAAGAGACAAACAACTTGCTGGTATAAAATTCAGAAGGCAGCATATTATTGATAAATACATTGCTGATTTTGTATCATTGGAAAACAGGTTAATAGTTGAAGTTGATGGTTCAATACACCAGTTACCGGAAAATAAAGAAAGTGATGAGCAAAGAACAGAAAGATTAAAAGAGCTGGGTTTTAATGTTATCAGATTCACCAATAATGAAGTGCTTCATCATATTGATGTAGTAACTGCTTCCATAAAAGAAAAGTGGCAACAATTAGCGGAGTCCAAAGTCTCCCCCTTGGGGGGAGATTTAGAGGGGGCCGGGTTGGCTCCTGTTTTAGGAATAACCGGTACCGGTGGTGCAGGTAAATCTTCTGTTACCGATGAGATCGTCAGGCGTTTTTTAAATGCTTATACCAATAAAACCATCGCCGTAATCTCCGTTGATCCTTCCAAGAAAAAAACCGGCGGCGCTTTACTGGGCGACCGCATCAGGATGAACTCCATCTCTTCTCCACGGGCCTATATGCGCAGCCTGGCTACCCGGGAAAGTGACAAGGCATTGAGTGAATATGTACAGGAGGCCATTGATATCTGCAAAGCCGCCGGCTTCGATTTTATCATTTTGGAAAGTGCGGGTGTGGGTCAGAGTGATGCCAGCATACTGGACTATGTAGATGTGAGCATGTACGTGATGACACCTGAATACGGTGCCGCATCCCAACTGGAAAAGATCAATATGCTGGATTATGCCGATGTGGTTTGTGTAAATAAATTCGATAAGGCAGGCGCATTGGATGCCCTGCATGATGTGCGCAAACAATACAAACGCAATCATGGATTGTGGAATGCAAAAGATGAAGACCTGCCCATCATCGGCACCATTGCAGCACAGTTCAATGATGCCGGGGTAAATGAACTGTTTGAAAGGCTGATGGAAAAACTGGCAGAGAAATGCGGGGTGAAATTTGGCGGCGATATTGAACACCATATTCATACAAAAGATACATTCAGCCAGTCAACCATTATACCACCCAAAAGAGTGAGATACCTGGCAGAGATCGCTGAAACCATAAAGGCTTATGATGAATGGGTTGTTGAGCAATCAACCATTGCATCAAAAGTATACCAGTTGGATGGGGCCATGGCAACGGCTACAAACCTATCAGCGGTTGTTCAGGAAGAATTGAATAAAATAAAAAAGTCTTTTGAAGAACAGTTACACCCCGATTGTAAAAAATTAATCGAAAACTGGCCTTCTGTTTTGGAACGTTATCAAAAGGATTTTTACGAATTTAAAGTACGGGATAAAGTTATTAAACAACCGCTTACCTATAAAAGTTTATCAGGTACGGTGCTGTCAAAAGTGATCCTGCCTAAATATAAAGACTGGGGTGATATTTTAAAATGGCAGTTGCAGGAAAATGTACCGGGTGAATTTCCATTCACTGCAGGTGTGTTTCCTTTAAAGCGTGATGGCGAAGACCCAACCCGTATGTTTGCCGGTGAAGGCGGGCCCGAAAGGACCAACCGCAGGTTTCATTATGTAAGTGTTGGTCAGCCTGCAAAGCGCCTCAGCACTGCATTTGACAGTGTTACCCTGTATGGCGAAGATCCCGGGCACCGGCCGGATATTTACGGCAAGGTTGGCAACAGCGGCGTTAGTATTGCCACGGTTGATGATGCCAAAAAACTTTACAGCGGTTTTGATCTATGCGATCCCAAAACATCGGTGAGCATGACCATCAACGGCCCTGCTCCCATGCTGCTGGCCTTTTTTATGAATGCGGCCATCGACCAGCAATGTGAAAAATATATCCTGGAAAATAACCTGAAGGATGAGGTCAATAAAAAGATAACTGAAAAATACGGTATTGAAAGTCTGCCTAAATATATCGGTGTTGATGGCAAGGAGATCATTCCTGCCGACGGAGACCTGCAGGGGGCTTTGCCCGAAGGCAATAATGGATTGGGCCTGCGTTTGCTGGGTTTAAGCGGGCAGGATGTGTTGCCAAAAGAAGTGTATGCTGATATAAAGGCAAAAGCCCTGGCAACTGTGCGGGGCACTGTACAGGCCGATATCTTAAAA
>CAZBIK010000014.1:0-8987 GCA_964491955.1 uncultured Ferruginibacter sp. | reverse complement strand
GGTGAAACGCAAAGAAAAGCAAAGGAATTGACGACCGGAAGGGGAACAGTGCAGGCAGATATTTGAAAAGAAGACCAGTCACAGAAGACCTGTATTTGTTCTACAGAGTTTGCTTTGAAATTGATGGGTGATGTGCAGGAATATTTTATTAAGAACTCGGTACAGAATTTTTACAGCGTAAGTATCAGCGGTTACCATATTGCAGAAGCAGGCGCCAACCCGATCTCGCAACTGGCTTTTACCTTATCCAATGGATTTACCTATGTGGAATATTACCTGAGCCGGGGTATGCATATTGATGATTTTGCACCCAACCTGTCATTCTTTTTCAGCAATGGTATGGATCCCGAGTACAGTGTGATCGGGCGTGTAGCCCGCCGCATCTGGGCCAAGGCCATGAAGAATAAATACAAGGCCAACAGCCGGTCCCAAAAATTAAAATACCACATTCAAACTTCCGGCCGCAGCCTGCATGCACAGGAAATTGATTTTAATGATATCCGTACCACACTGCAGGCATTGTATGCCATTTATGATAACTGCAATTCCCTGCATACCAACGCATACGATGAGGCCATAACAACGCCTACCGAGGAAAGCGTGCGAAGGGCCATGGCCATACAACTTATCATCAACCGTGAACTGGGTACCGCTAAAAATGAAAACCCCAACCAGGGTGCCTTTTTAATTGAAGAACTCACAGATATCGTTGAAGAAGCCGTGATGCTGGAGTTTCACCGCCTAACAGAACGTGGCGGGGTTTTGGGCGCCATGGAGCGCATGTACCAGCGCAATAAGATACAGGAAGAAAGCCTGCACTACGAAACATTGAAACACACCGGCGAATACCCGATCGTGGGCGTAAATACTTTCCTGAATAAAAAAGGAAGCCCAACCATCCTTCCAACCGAAGTTATCCGGTCTACCACAGCCGAAAAAGAATTCCAGATAACCACTTTACAGGCTTTTCACAAACGGCATGCAGCACAAAGTGAAGCCATGCTTAAAAAACTGCAGCAGGCTGCGATCAACAATGAAAACCTGTTTGAAGAACTGATGGAAACGGTTAAGTATTGTTCGCTGGGACAGATCACCAATGCCCTGTATGCAGTAGGCGGGCAATACCGGAGAAACATGTAACCTGAACCGGTATTTTTTGATATTTTAATTCAGCACTTGCATGGTATGATTTTATATTTTACCTTGTAACATATTATTACCAGTAATATGCTGCTTTAACCATTCTCTTATCCGGTGATGAATTCATCTATTTTATTAATTATTTAAACAAAAAACTTTCATGAAAAAATTATTTTTTATTCCCCTGCTGGCATTATTTGTTATCAGCTGCGACAGCAAAACTGAAAATGCCGGAGCCGCCACAACCGACTCCACAGCCACCGCTGCAGCAGATGCCCCGGCACTGGTATATCCTTACACCCTGGAAGAGCCATACAAAGATTGGCAGCCCGGCGACCAGCAACACGCGGTAACTGCCATGAAAGCTTTAAAAGGATATGAAACAGGCGACATGGATGCCTGTGTGGCCGGGTTTGGCGACAGTGTAGAGCTTCGCTTTGATTACTACCAGGCAAAACTCAGCAACGACAGCCTGAAAAAATTCTTTGCTGACCAACGTGCAAAATACAGCAGCATGAACATTAAAATGGGCGACTGGGAATCAGTGATCTCGAAAGATAAGAAAACGGAGTATGTTACCATGTGGTACAGGGAGATATGGACCGACAAGAACGGTAAGACCGATTCCCTGGCCGTAATTGATGATTGTAAAATTGTAAACGGAAAAATTGTTGAGCTGGATGAAAAAATTCAGCATTTCCCGGCAAAAAAATAATGATCTCCATTGCTGAACAGCCGGCCCGGCAAACGGGCTGGCTGTTTTTTTATTAATGAACCTGGTTCATTTCAACTCTTCACATTGATACCCGGCATCATAGACGATCTTTTCCACTTCCATAGCAGGGATATTCTTTGCAACCACCCTTAGTATTTTATCACAGTCATGCAGGTCCACATTCCATTCAATAATAAGCGGATGATGATCCAATACCGGCATTACATTGTTGATATGATCAGTATTGAGGAGGTTGGTTTTAAAAACAAGTATTTCCATAATGCAGTTGGTTTGGAAGAAATGGCATTCTTAAAATAATTTATCCTTCCGGCACAGTTGATGAATTACCTGGTTTTTGTTGATTCATTGTCCATTTTCCGCCACACCTGTTTTTCCATTCGGCTTTGAATTTTTCCCTTTCCTCAGGGGTCATGCCGGCAAACTTCTGTTTCATTTCCATCCACCGGCCGCTGCGGTGCCTTGCGCCGCATCCTCCCCTGAAACCGCCAAATAAGATCTTACTCAGTAATAAGATCCCCAGCGCCTGTAAAAAACTTATGGCCTTAACGCCCAGCACTGCCGGTAAAATGGCATTCCACAAGCTCATCACTACAAAACCAAAAACCAGTACGGCCAGGCTGCCGAATACCAGTATCATCAATCCTTTTTTTATCCAAAACTTTTTCATTGTAAGTAATTTTAATTTTAATAATTCAGTAACTCATCTTTTACAATTTGCAGCCTTTCCCGTAAATGCAGTACAGCATAACGTTTCCGGCTGATGAGCGTGGCAACGGCTTCTCCGGTTTGTTGGGCAATATCTTTAAAGGGGATCCCTTCAATTTCATTTTGTATGAAAACATCCCGTTGTGCAGCCGGCAGCTCATCAAGCGCTGTTTTCAGTTCTTCCCAGAAAATATTGCGGATGTATTCAGTTTCAGGTGTGCTCTCTGCCGGCAACAGCATTTCCTTCCAGTTAAAATTTTCCCCTTCTGTTTCATCATTGCTGAACAGATCATCTGCCAGGGGCAGCTTATGCTTCCGGTAATTGTCGGTTATTTTATTACGGGCTACTTTATATAGCCAGCCTGTAGCCTGTTCAATGGGCTCGGCATTGCCCGCAAACTGGTAAAAGACCTCCTGGAGGATATCTTCTGCATCTTCTGTACTGGCCACCCGTTGCCTGATGAATCCAAACAGGCGCTTGCTCATCGCTTTGATGGTATTGGTAATATTATTATTACGCTCTGGCGTCATTTCTACGGCTAATGTCATTGCTCGGCTTTCTGTATGTACAGAGACGAACAGGCATCCGGCATGTTTTAAATAAGGTCAAATAATTTTTACAATGGAATTGCTGTACTAAAGTCGGGCAAATTCAGCAATTAATAGGCAAAATCAAAAACGGCGTTGTATCCATATTTCTTATGGGGCTGTATGGATACCCCGATTTTTTGGTAGGAACTTAAAAAGGTATTCCGGTGCCCTAACGATGGCACGCCTTCATCGATCAGGAGTGACATTATGATTTCAAGCGGGTCCTTGTGCCCATAATCGCAACATTCGCCGTTGTATTTTATTTTCTTTTCACAATCCCGGTTAATGCGCTTATGGCCAACATAGCCGGCTATGCCTGAGGTGTATGCATGGCATTGCGCACTTTCAAAACAGGATCTGTCGGGATAAAGCATACCCAGCGGCTCCAGTTGCTTTAATCTGTTGACCAGCGATAAAAAGTAAAAACTATCTGTTGCCAGGTGATAATTACCGGACCTGGAAGGATATTTTAGCAGAACCGTTTTTGCAAATAAGGCGGGGTTGGTACGGACCAGGTTTAAAATATAGATCGTGTTTTTTTCATCATCACTCATATAATCAGCATTGGCAGCGGTATTGCATTTGCTGTATTTAATGTCATTCCAGGCATTGCTGTATGATGATAAAGGCGAAACGGCAGTGTAACGGTTATAGCTGTTTTGCGCATACAAAACCAGCGATGTGCATATTAAAAAAATGGTGGAGATCAGTTTCATCAGGCCAGGTTATCTTTTACCTGCTGCAAGCTGCATTTTTTACGGCGTTTTGTAAAATAACCCGGGTTTATTTACGAAAGGATTAACAAAAAATGATCAGCCCTTAATAGGTATTGGTCATATCCGCATCCACACAAATAATGTAATCGGCCTTACCTTTATTTTCAGCTAAAAGGGCTTTTATGTTTTTTTGCGAAACGGTAGTGATGGTGGCGTATTTCAGTTCAGGCCTTTGTTTTTTTAAATACCAGTTTATGCCATCATAATTCTCGGAATGAAAGGCTCCGTTGTAATGGATGAATAAGGACCCCGGTTTAAAATGCTGCAGGATAAAATAAGCCATCGTGGCATCTTTGCTGGCCTGTGCCTTGGGCATATTGGGCCCGCCATGGCCACCCATCATTTCTATCATTTTTACATACCCGGGCAGGCTGGCATCATAGTCCATCGGCAGGGGTGCCATCCATTTTTTTTCCCGAGCTGATAAAGTGTCCAGTGCTTCAAAACCTTTTTTAGAGACCAGTGAAGCATAGCGGCGTGGAATATTAGTAGCAATGAACGGGTACTTTTTTTCTTTGGCAAAATTCACGATCGGGGCATAATCGGTTTTATAATTGCTCCATAGCCGGGCTGCAGAGTCAAGCCCTTTGGCGCTTATTTTGCCTTCCAGGTAATCGTTCAGTGCCTGCTGGTTATCCGCTTCAAACATCTCGGCGCCAAAGACCAGGTTGCGGTGCTCACCCAGGTCCTTTGCAACAGCCAGTTCAAGCCAGTGAGCAATGGCATTGTTGTGAAACTCACCAAAAAGTACAATGTCTTTTTTTGCCAGTTGCCGGATCATTTTTTTATAGGAAACTTTTTTGCCCTGTGCATTGTACAATATGTATGCAGGTTTTTGCTGGGCATACACGCAAACAGCAATAAAACTGAACAGGATCAGCAGCGGGATTTTTTTCATATTAATTTATTGTTACCGTAAAGTAAAAATAATGAAACAGAACGGGCATATAAAATTATACTTTTAATAACTGCGTATATTGGTTATATTTGTAATCCAATAAAAACCTCTGATATGCCTTCAACCAAAGCTTATGCAGCACAGGACAAAACCACTCCGCTTGCACCCTGGACCATCAACAGGAGAGACCCCAAACCACATGATGTACAGATAGCGATCAGGTATTGTGGTGTTTGCCACAGCGATCTTCATACTGCCCGTAATGAATGGGGTGGGACTGTTTACCCGGTAGTTCCCGGCCATGAAATTGTAGGTGTTGTAACTGCTGTAGGGGATCAGGTAACAAAATTTAAAGTGGGCGACCTGGCTGGTATCGGTTGCCTGGTTGACAGTTGCAGGGAATGTAATAACTGCAAAGAGGGCCTGGAACAATATTGCAGTAACGGATCTGTAGGTACCTATGGTAATATGGAAAAAGATGGCAGTAGCTATACACATGGCGGTTACAGCAAAAATATACTGGCACACGAGGATTTTGTGCTGCACATTTCGGATAAACAGCCATTGGAAGCCATAGCACCATTGCTATGTGCGGGCATTACAACCTATTCACCCCTGCGACACTGGAAAGTAGGGAAGGGACAAAAAGTGGGCATTCTGGGTTTAGGCGGTTTGGGACACATGGGCGTAAAACTGGCCGTGTCCATGGGAGCAGAAGTTACGATGCTGAGCCATACCGCTTCCAAAGAAGCGGATGCCAAAAGATTGGGTGCCCATAAATTTGTATTAACCACCGATAAAATGCAGACCAAAGCTGTTGCCGGTTATTTCGATTTTATTTTAGATACCGTTTCTGCACAGCATGATTATAATGTTTACCTGAAAATGCTGACTACAAACGGGACCATGGTTTGTGTGGGTGCACCACCACCGGCTGAACCGGTCGTTCCATTTAACCTGATCTTTCAAAGAAGGAGTATTGCCGGTTCATTGATCGGCGGACTGCCCGAAACCCAGGAAATGCTGGACTATTGTGCCAAACACAATATTGTAAGTGATGTGGAAGTGATCGCCATGAAAGACATTAATGCAGCCTATGAAAGAATGCTGAATGGAGATGTGCGTTACCGGTTTGTGATCGATATGGCTACTTTGTAATATGCAAATGTGCAAATATGCAAATGTGCATTTGTGCAAATGTGCCGTTGCAGGATTTTAATAAAGAATCATAATTAAGCTGTCATTTTATGGCAGCTTTTTCTTTTGGTGAAACAGGTAATTTCATTTATTGTAACTTACCTTTTTAAAAAATAAAGTATGCGGTATAAATTCTTAACAGCGGTATTAATAATGATCATCAGCAACAGCTGCAGCACGAATAAATATGCAGCCAGCAACAAAATATATAAGAACAAGGCTAAAGCATTTGCCGGCGAATTGAAAAAGCAACCGGCAGGTACCGACAGTGTTAAAACTGCAGAAACATGGGCCGGCACGGTCAATTTCAATATGCGGAAACCAAACCTGGTCATCATACACCATACCGCACAAAACAGTTGTGATCAAACCATCAATACTTTTATTTTACCGCGTACAGAAGTGAGCGCCCATTATGTGATCTGTAAAGACGGTACTGTTCAGCATATGTTGAATGATTTCCTGCGTGGCTGGCATGCCGGAGCCGGCAAATGGGGCAATCTCACCGATATCAATTCTGTCTCCATTGGCATTGAACTGGATAATAACGGATTTGAGCCATTTACCGAAGCACAGATCAGTAACCTGCTGGTTGTTTTGAAGACACTTAAGAAGAAATACAATATACCCACCGCCAATTTTATCGGCCATGCCGATATCGCACCAGGGCGTAAAGTGGATCCCAGCCGGTTTTTTCCCTGGCAGCAACTGTCGGCTAACGGTTTTGGTTACTGGTATGATACAGCCAATGTAAAACAACCTGAAAATTTTAATGCGCTGCATGGATTGCGGATCATTGGTTACGATACCAGGGATTCAATCGCTGCCATTAAAGCCTTTAAACTGCATTTTGTACAACAGGATTCGCTGCCGGTACTTACGGAAGCCGATAAAAAGATCATCTACGACCTTTACAAAAAATATTAACGGTTATACCGATTGCCCGCCCGTGCCGGAACGGACGGGGATTTTATAGTTAGTCCAACCGGTATTTACCAAAGCCCTGTCGCACAAAGGCTCTGCATGAATTTCAGCCAACACACATTTTCTATAATTAAATTCAGTTTGGTAAAAAATACTTGCCCACAACCGGTAGTTTGGCCAGTTCTTTTGCTTCAACCCTTGTAACAAACCAGGTAAAGCCGAGAAATAAGGCGATCCCCGCACTTATTGAAAAGAGCAGTGAACCGGCAACAAAATATACCAGGGCAAAATGTACAAAGTAGAGGAGTACACTCAGTGTTACATAAGCAAGGAGTTTTTTTACGGCATAGGGTACCGGGTAATACTTTTGACCCAGTGCGTAACTGCAAAGCATCATAAATAAATAGCAGCAGAAAGTGGCCAGTGCGGCACCGGTATAATGCAGCCTGGGAATAAGTATGATGTTGAGCACGATGGTGATGACAGCGCCGCCAATGGTTATGGCCGCACCGTACAAATTTTTATTGGTGAGTTTATACCAGATGCTCAGGTTATAATAAATGCCCAGGAAAATATTTCCCAGTGCCAGCAACGGCACCACTTCCATTCCCTCGGCCCAGGCCGGGTTTGTAAAGCTGGTGAATATCCAGCGGAAAACATCCAGGAAAAGGCTGATGAACAGGAACATGAAACAACAGGCGATCACAAAGAATTTCATCACCCGTGCATAGGTCTTCTGTGCATTTTCATCACCGCTTTTATTGAAGAAAAATGGTTCGGCAGCCATGCGGAATGCCTGAATCATAATGGTTACCAGCAAGGCTATCCGGAATATATTGGCAAATATGCCCAGCTCATGATCGGCCTCATTTTGCGGCAGGTCAACCACGTGGCGGTAGATCAAACGGCTGAGCACATCATTTACCATGCCGCCAAGGCCAACAATGATCAACGGCGCACTGTAACGCATAACCTCTTTCCAAAGGCTAAGATCAAATTGGATCCTGATCTGCCTGATCTCTTTCGACAGTACCAACAAGGTAAACAGGCTGCCGCAAAGGTTGCCGAGTAAATAATAGCCCAACCCAAAATCCTTATTGTATATCTGTGCCAGGAAATGACCCGGATCTGATTCCAGTATCTTTGGTATTACGCCTAAAAAAAATATTACTACGCAAACATTCAATACAATACCGGCCACCCTGGCAAATGCGTAGCGCCTGGGGCGGTTCTCCTGCCGCAGTTTGGCAAAAGGAAGGGTGTTCAAATTATCTACTGCAAGGATGGCGATCATCCACAGGACATAACCGGGATGGGCATTGAGGTCGGCAGCATTGACCAGTGTATTTTGACAAAGCAATAAAACAACCGTAAAGAAAATACTGCTGAATAAAAGGGATAGTGAAAGGGTATTGTACAGTTTTTGTTTATCGTGTGTTTGTGAAAAACGGAAATAGGCTGTTTCCAGGCCATAGGCATATAACACATTTAAAAAAGGGATGATGGTATACACCTGAACCAGGTCGGCGGTCTTTTCGGGCATGGCCACAAAAAAAGGCAATGCCATATTCATTAAATAACCCAGGAAACGGCTGGCAATGGTTGGCACACCATACCACAAGGTTTGTCCTGCTAATTTTTTAATGCTGCTCAACTAATTTTTTGATTTATGGTCAAATTTAACTTTATAATTTATAAATACGGTTACGCAGATTATCATTTCTGTGTTGGCGTACCAAACCATTAAGTTAACAAATTATAAAAGTTGTCAGCCTGAGCTTGCCTTGCTCCGCCGTAGCGGCTACGCAGATGCGAGTCGAAGGCGGGTTTAAAATTATAATCCGGGTTCGACAAGCTCATCCTGACAGCCGTTGTAAAACATGCACTTTCAATTACAGAGAGTATCATTGTGCAAACCTGGCGGATTTGGTCATGGTGGTGTCGGTAAGTGTATATAAAAAATAGATCAGGTCGTTTTTTTCGGTATTGGTTACAGCGATCCTGTTTGCCAGTAATGGGT
>CAZBIK010000013.1:0-25366 GCA_964491955.1 uncultured Ferruginibacter sp. | reverse complement strand
AGTTTGTTTGCGACCTTTCCAAATGCAAGGGTGCCTGCTGTGTGGACGGCGATGCCGGGGCACCGCTTGAAAATGATGAACTGGACCAGATCAATGCAGTATATGAAAAAGTGCTGCCCTATTTGAACCCTGAAAGTATAAAGGAACTGGAACGCCAGGGCAGGTATGTGTACGACCGCGAATATGGCTGGGTTACCCCAACGATCGACAGCAAAGTTTGCGTGTACGGCATAAAAGATAAGGATGGTATTGTAAAATGCGGAATTGAACAGGCATACATGGATGGTAAGATAAAATGGAAAAAACCCATCAGCTGCCACCTGTTCCCGGTTATTGTTAAGAACAGCAAACGCAGCAATGACATATATGTTAATTACGAACCCCGTGAAGACAACTGCAAAGCTGCCTGTTCGCTTGGTAAAAAACTGAAAGTGCCGGTCTATGTTTTTTTGAAGGAAGCCCTGACCAGGAAATTCGGTAAAAAATTCTACAACAGCCTGGAAGCAACTGCCGGGCACCTCAATAAAAAATAAGTTTAAATTATAATAATGAAATCAATTTGTAAAGGATTTTTGCCAATTGCCTCCTGCCTGTTGCTTATTGTCTCCTGCTCTGTAAACAAGGCCAACAACGACGACAGCCTGAAAAAATATTTTGATGAGAACGGGGTTGATGGCTGCTTTACCATGCTCAATAACGCAGATGGTAAAGTAACGGTGTACAATATGAAGTATGATACGATGCGTTTTTCACCTGCATCTACCTTTAAGATTTTCAATTCACTGGTGGGACTGCAAACCGGCGTGATCACGGATGAAAAGATGGTGATCAGATGGAACGGGGTAAAAGCCTGGAATGATGACTGGAACAGGGATATGGATATGACTGAAGCTTTTAAGATCAGCAGCGTACCCTATTACCAGGAAGTGGCCAGGCGCATTGGAAAAGATACCATGCAGCAATGGATCGACAGCCTGGGTTATGGCAATAAGAACATCAGCGGCCCCGTTGATTCGTTCTGGCTGAACAATACATTAAAGATCTCTCCGGATGAACAGCTTGGGTTCTTAAAAAAATTATATTTTGATCAGCTTCCGTTCAGGAAAAGTGTACAGCAGGCCGTGCGTGATGTGATGATCCAGGAAAATAATACTGCCTACAAGTTAAGCTACAAAACCGGTTGGGGTTTTGGCGAAGACGGCAATGCCATTGGCTGGCTGGTTGGCTGGATCGAGGAGAACAAACACGTTTACTTTTTTGTAACATTTGTAAAAGCACCTGCAAAGGAAATAGATATGAAAACGGTGCGTTTAAATATAACCAAAGGTATTTTGAAACAATATGGGTTTTTTGAAGGAAAGAAGTAAAGACAAATATGCAAATAAGCAAATATGCAAATGTGCAAATTTGGTATTACATGGGTTCATTTTTTTAACATAATGCTTTTTGGCAGTTTTGCTAATTTGCATACTTCAGGATGATACAATTTCAACACATTGAATATTTGATGGTACTGGCTGCAATCCCCCTGCTGCTGGCACTCTATTTTTTTGCACTGAACCGGAAGAAAAGGATCATTCAAAAAATGGGCAATGAGAACCTGGTCAGGGAAATGATCAAAAATTATTCGCCCCGCCGTTTTGCTTTAAAATTTGTGATGATACTGGGGGCGTTTGCACTGGCTGTTTTTGCACTGGCAAACCTGCGTTCGCCAAAAGGAGTGGAGCAGGTAAACCGCAACGGCATAGATGTGATGATTGCCATTGATGTAAGCAAAAGCATGCTTGCCCAGGATATAAAACCCAACCGGCTGGAACGGGCAAAACAGGCACTTGGTAAATTAATCGATAAACTCGGCAACGACCGCGTTGGTATCGTGGTATTTGCCGGCAGGGCTTACCTGCAGATGCCGTTGACCGGCGACCATGGCGCAGCCAAAATGTATCTCTCCGCTGCATCAACCGATATAGTGCCCACGCAGGGTACGGTGATCGCCGACGCATTGAAAATGTGTTACACCTCTTTTAACAGCAAGGAAAAAAAATACAAAGCTGTTGTTTTGATCAGTGATGGGGAAGACCATGATGAAGGGGCATTAAAAATTGCAGAACAGATGGTCGAAGAAGGGATCGTTATCAACACCGTTGGCATTGGCTCTCCACAAGGGTCAGATATTATTGATGAACTTACCAACCAGGTAAAAAAAGACATCAACGGAAATACAGTGATCACCAGGCTGAATGAAGAGGTATTGAAAAGGATCGCGGAAAAAGGTAAAGGGACCTACCAGCTTTTTACCAATACCGATGATCTTGTAAACAGGCTGGATAAACAATTGGGCAGTATGGACCAGCGGACCGTTACCGAAGACTCCCTGGTAAATTATAAATACTATTTCCCTTATTTCCTGTTGATTGCCCTTCTGTTGCTGGTAGTTGAAATGTTTGTTTCCGAAAGGCGACTGCCCGGCAGCCTGCAATTGCCGGTGCGCAAGAGCAGCATGAATAAAACAGCAGTGTTTTCAATGGCCATATTCCTGTTGCCTGTAATTTCATATGCACAACCCGATAAATTCCTGGTTAAAAAAGGCAATGAGGCCTACGAAAAAAAGGATTACGATAATGCCATAAAAAACTACCAACAGGCAACAGGTATAAACCCGGCAAACCCCGCTGCACAATATAACCTGGGCAATGCACTATATAAAAATCAAAAGGCAGATGAAGCCGTGCAGGCCTATGACAATGCATTGTCGAATTCTTCTGCGAATACTGATAAAGCAAAGGCTTTTTATAACAAAGGTGTGGTATTGCAACATAATAAAAAATTACCGGAATGTATCGATGCCTATAAAAATGCATTGAAGCTGGACCCCTCGGATGAAGATGCCCGCCAGAATCTTCAAAAAGCACTGCAACAGCAAAAGCAGGAAGAAAAGAAAGAGGATAAGGACAAAAAGAAAGATAAAAAGCCCAAAGACGGTAAAAAGGACAAAGAAAAAGACAAGCCCGAGGAGGATAAAAAAAATGAGCAGCCCAAACCCCAGCCATCCAAATTAACCAAACAGGATGCTGAAGAAAAGCTTAAAGCTTTGCTGCAGCAGGAAAAAAACCTGCAGGATAAATTACGGAAAGTGAATACCGCAACTTCAGCAAAACCCGAAAAAGACTGGTAATTATTTTGCATCTTTGAGTGTAAAATCTTTTAAAATGAAAGCAGCAAAATATGTAATGGTGTTTTTCATACTGTCTGTCTTATCTGCCTGCGTGGATACAGAAGAGTATATTGTAATTAATGATGACAACAGCGGCAGGTATACTGTTACGATGGATATGGGTAAACTATTGGGCATGCTGGGTCAAATGGGCGGAGATGAAATGAACAACAGTGGCGGGATGGATAAAATTGATTCTACCATCTACTTTAAAGATATGGTTGATAAAGCCGATAGTTTAACTGCTGAAGAAAAGGAATTATACAGGAATGCAACGGTGCATATTAAACTCGACAAATCTGCTGAAGCCATGAAGATCACGATGACATGCCCTTTCAGATCAATTGACCGGTTGCCGGAAATAAAGAATAATTTTTTTACCATCATGAATAAAATGAAAGCGTTTGATAAACTGCCCGGCGATAAGGATGAATCCACCGGATCACCTGTTGAGAATGGAATGGCAGAAAAAGCGCTGACACCCAATGCCGCTTATTTCCAGTTTAGCGCAGAGCCGGGAAAAATTGAATACAGGATAAAGGATACGGCGGGCTTCCGAAACCTAGTTTCAACTGATTCAACAATAAACATGATGCAGCAAATGACAGCCATGCTGGGTGAAATTACCTATAAAACAAAGATCACCACAGTAAGGGAAATAAAGAATTATCATGGTAATAAAGCAACCCTGTCTGCAGATAAAAAAACAATCATATTCAACAGCAGTTTTTCCGAAATGCTTGAGCATCCCGGCAAATCGGCCTATAAAATTGAATACTGATTTTCCGGTTATGCTGAACAAAGACCCGTAAAACCTGTTTTATCGTTATTTTTACCGCAATACTATCAACATGCAATTCTATAGTGAATCCCTCAACTCATATAAACGCCTCAAAACAAAAGAGGTAAAAGTTGGAAACCTGTTATTGGGCAACAACCATCCCATCCGTGTGCAAACGATGACCACCACCGATACCATGGATACCCTGGCCACGGTTGAACAATCCATACGATGCATAGAAGCCGGCGCTGAACTGGTGCGGATCACAGCCCCGTCAAAGAATGAAGCCGAAAATTTGCAGCACATTAAAGATGAATTAAGAAAAAGGGGTTACGATACGCCATTGGTGGCAGATATTCATTTTACACCGAATGCTGCCGAGATCGCTGCCAGGATCGTGGAGAAAGTAAGGGTAAACCCGGGCAATTATGTAGACAAGAAAAAATTTGAACAGATCGAATATACCGATGCAGAATATGCCGAAGAGATAGAAAGGATCAGGGACCGCTTTACGCCGCTGGTTAAGATCTGTAAGGAATATGGGACCGCCATGCGTATCGGTACCAATCACGGCAGTTTAAGCGACCGCATCATGAGCCGCTATGGCGATACCGCCATGGGCATGGTTGAAAGCGCCATGGAATTTTTAAGGATCGCACGTGCCGAAGATTACCACAATATTGTGCTGAGTATGAAAAGCAGTAATCCGCAGGTGATGGTGCAGGCTTACCGTTTGCTGGTTAATCACATGATGGAAGAATTCGGTGAGGCCTATCCTTTGCACCTGGGTGTAACAGAAGCCGGGGATGGGGAAGACGGCAGGATAAAATCTGCGATCGGTATCGGCACCCTGCTGGAAGACGGCATTGGTGACACCATACGCGTTTCTTTAACGGAAGACCCGGAACTGGAGATCCCGGTTTGCAGGGATATTGTGAAAAGATATAGCTCCCCCGCCCCCGAGCCCCCTCAACCCCCCAAAGGGGGGAATCAGAAAGAACCTGCTGAAATGAAACTTCCTTATTCACCGTTTGAGTATAATCGTAGAGAAACTTTTGAAGTAAGTAATATTGGAGGAAAGCACGTTCCTGTTGTGATTGCAGACCTTAGTAAGTTTGAAAGATTAACTCCCGGCGATTTACAAAACATTGGATATACTTACGATGCAGCAACAGATAAGTGGAATATAGGTGATGCGGCGTCTGATTATATTTTTTGTAACCATGTGTTGGATTTTGAATTACCCGGTACATTAAAAGTCATCCTCTTTCACGAAAAATGGCTTTCTGCTGCAGACAGGCAAAAATATGTTCCGCTTTTTGATGCGCCTCAATACCTGGATGACAATTTGGAAAGATCAACTCTCCTGAATTTTGTGATGATAGACTATGGTTGGGATGAATATGCTTTAGCGGCAGGAGAAAAATTATTCGCTAAAATTAAAGAAGATAAAACTGCAGTCATCTGTTTCAGCTCATCAAACAAAAATGCGATGCAAAACATCCGCAGCATGTTTGTTGACCTGATGAATAAAAAAATAAAGAACCCTGCCATCATCATCTGTGACAGCAGCGATGAAACTATTGATGAAAGCCTGATCCACTATTCAGTGGAAGCCGGCGGGTTGCTGCTGGATGGCTTTTGCGATGGTGTTTGTTTTGGCCATCATTACGGCAAAAAGAATATTGCACCACAGACAAAATTATTAAACTCAATTGCCTTTGGTATTTTACAGGCAACCCGTACCAGGATCTCCAAAACGGAATATATCAGTTGCCCCAGTTGCGGCCGCACTTTATTTGACCTGCAGGAAACTACCGCAAAGATCCGTGCTGTTACCAATCATTTAAAAGGGGTTAAGATCGCCATCATGGGCTGCATCGTAAACGGCCCTGGCGAAATGGCCGATGCCGATTTCGGTTATGTGGGCAGCGGTGTGGGCAAGATCACTTTATACAAGGGCAAAGAAGTGGTGAAAAGAAATATTGACAGCGCCATTGCCGTAGACGAACTGATCAATTTATTAAAAGAAAGTGATGCATGGGTTTCTCCACCAACTAATTCCCTGGTAAGCCAATAGAAATAATCTCTTCTCGTCCTCGTCTCAGACGAGGATGCAATGGTTTAAAGACTTTGTCTTTTTCTACTCCATTCCCAACTGATTCATCAAATAAGTCATCTGCATGGTCCTGTTATCAATGATCTGCTTCGTTTGCTGCCCGGTACCATGCCCGCTGTCAAAATCGATCCAGAGCATCACCGGGTTTTTCTGTCCCACATTATTTTGTAAGGCAGCAACAAACTTTTTCGCATGCAGCGGGTCAACACGGCTGTCGTATGCACCTGCTGTAACCAGCATATTGGGTACGCTAACGCCTTGTTTGATATTGTGGTATGGTGAATACTGCAGCAGCCAAGAAAAATCCTTCTCATTATCAGCACTGCCATATTCGGGTATCCAGTAACGTGCGATCAGGAATTTGTGGTAGCGTACCATATCCAGTAAAGGAACTGCGCAAAGCACGGCTTTAAACAGCTCGGGCCGTTGGGTTACCATGGCGCCCATCAGCAAACCGCCATTGCTGCCGCCTGAAATGGCCAGTTTGTTTTTACTGGTATATCTTTCTTTGATCGCCCATTCGGCCGCAGCGATGAAATCATCAAAACAGGTTTGTTTATTTTGCAGCATTCCGCCCTCATGCCATTTTTCGCCGTATTCATTGCCTCCCCGGATGCCCGGCTCCAGCAACACGCCGCCACGGTTTATAAAAGATGCATAACTTCCCACAAAGCCAATACCAATACCGGCATTAAATCCGCCATAACCGGTAAGAATGGTGGGGTTGTTGCCATCCAGTTTCACATCTTTCCTGTGAATAACCTTTACAGGCACTTTAGTGCCGTCTTTTGAGGTATAAAATTTTATGCTGCCTGTGATATTCCTGGTATCAACCGGTAATTCCCTGTAGAAATATATTTTCCATTTAAAGTCAACGGCATTGGCAACAAAGGTTTTAGCCGGGGTAACAAATGAAGTGATGGTCAGGTAAACCAGGTCTTCTTCCCGGTCATAGCTAAAGCTGCTGATATTGCCGGGTTCGGGCATGGGTACATCCTTTACATATTTACCATTAAAATCAAAGATCCTCAGCCTGCTTACGATGTCTTTTTTATCCTGTACAATGATGTGGTGTTTGGTTACACTGTAGTTTTCCATTACGGTGCTGCTTTCAGGAATCAGCACTTTCCAGTTTTTGCTGTCGGGATTTTTAGTATTGCCAACCAGTAATTTAAAGTTGGGTGCATTGTCATTGGTGAGGATATACATTTTATCGCCAATAGCCTCGGGGTAGGCCCTGTGTTTTTTGCTGCTGTAAATTATTTTTCCGGTATCCATGGTACCGGTCTTTTTTATACGGAGCGTATTGCTGTAAAAATCACTCTCACCTAAAAAGGTTACATCACTGTAGCGGTTATCATAAATATAATAACTGTTTTTTGCATCTGCCGGTGCACCCAGGAATATATCATTTTTCCTGTCATCGCCGATTGTATGCAGGTAGGTAGGTAAGGGTGATTGTTTATCGATCAGTTCTTTATTGCGCAAAGTGATATAACCATGTTTTTGATCTTTGGTCCACCTGAAATTCCATACACCTTCAATGGGCGGGTATAATTCCCGTCCGGTTCGGGTATCAATAAAATAAATGGTATTGATCTCCGACCCGCTTTTCTGTATGCCATACACGCAGATATTGCCATCATAGGAATAACTTGAATTGGATAATGCTGTTTTTCCCGACGTGTCATATGTAACCGGGTCAAAGATCAGTTTCTTATCCCCATTCTCCAGGATGGTATAGATCTTATTCTGTTTATCCCCCTTTCTTTTTATGGTCTGGAATTTACGTTTACCAACCGTATTTATGGGGCCTTCATAATCCAGGTCAACAATGGCGGCTATTTCTTCCCGTAAACCTTTTATTGGTTTTTGTGTTTCATTCATGTACTTGAGGGTATAATCATGCTGTGCCCTGGTCCATGTTTTTACGGATTCATTGTCCTTATCCTCCAGCCACCGGTAATTGTCAGTCAGGTACATACCGTGCAGGGTGTCAGTAACCGGTTTGGCCGGTGTAGCAGGCGGGTTGAAAGCGGATTGCGACATGACGAGGAAAGAAAGATGCAGCAAGGCAAAAAATATCAGCGGTTTTTTCATTATTTCTTTTTTCATTGATTACCCGTTTAAAAAATTAATTTTACGAAACTAACCATTTAGTAAATAGTATGCAAACTGATTTTCTTGTCATTGGAAGCGGGATAGCCGGGTTAACCTATGCATTAAAAGTGGCAGAAGACTGTCCGGGTAAAACCATCACCATCCTTACCAAAACACAGAGCGATGAAACCAATACCAAGTATGCGCAGGGCGGCATTGCCGGTGTAATGGATTTTAATAAAGACAGTTTTGCCAAACATATTGAAGATACGTTAATAGCCGGCGATGGCTTGTGTAACCGGAAGATCGTGGAAATTGTTGTGCAGGAAGGTGTGGAACGTATTGAGGAAATAATTGCCTGGGGTGCCCATTTTGACCGGGGCAATGACGGGGATTATAAACTGGGTAAAGAAGGCGGCCACAGTGAATCCAGGATATTGCACCACAAGGATGTAACCGGTAATGAGATGGAAAGGGCTTTGCTGGATGCGGTCAGCAAAAAATCCAATATCAAAATGCTGAATCACTGTTTTGTGCTGGATATCATCACCCAGCACCACCTGGGATACCTCATCACCAAATCAACACCCGATATTGAATGTTATGGGGTGTATGTGTTAAACCTGGGCACCAATAAAGTGGAAAAAATTCTTTCCCGGGTAACGCTGATGGCTACCGGCGGTAACGGGCAGGTATACCGTTCTACCACCAATCCTGCCATTGCAACCGGTGATGGTGTTGCCATGTTCTACCGGGCAAAGGGCCGTATTGAAAACATGGAATTCATACAGTTTCATCCAACGGCTTTATACGAAACCGGGATACGCGGCCATAATTTCCTGATCACAGAAGCGGTTCGCGGCGATGGCGGTATTTTGCGCAATCACAACGGGGAGGCTTTCATGGAAAGATATGATGAACGAAAAGACCTGGCACCGCGTGATATTGTGGCGAGGGCCATTGATAATGAAATGAAGATCGCCGGTACTGAACATGTTTTCCTGGATTGCAGGCATTTCAGCAAAGAAAAATTCATTGAGCATTTCCCCAACATTTATGAAAAATGTTTAAGTATAGGTATAGACATCACAAAAAACATGATACCGGTTACACCGGCTGCGCATTACAGTTGTGGCGGAATTAAAACAGATGAACATGCAAGGACATCCATTAAAAACCTGTATGCAGCCGGGGAATGTGCCAGTACCGGTTTGCATGGCGCCAACAGGTTGGCCAGCAATTCACTCCTGGAAGCGATGGTTTTTGCACACCGGGCGTATAAAGATGCTGTTGAAAATATACAGCTTCATGATACACCCCGGCTGGATGATGGCTCCATACCCGGTTGGAAAACAGAAGGAACCAATGTTCCAAAAGAGATGATCCTCATCACACAAAGCGTGAAGGAATTGAAACTGCTCATGAGCGATTATGTGGGTATTGTGCGGAATAATGAACGGCTGCAGCGTGCCATGAAAAGACTGGACCTGCTGTATACCGAAACAGAAGCATTGTACCAGCGAACGATCGTATCCCCGCAGCTATGCGAATTGCGGAATATGATCACCGTTGCCTACCTCATTGTAAAATGTGCCGAGTTCAGGCATGAGAGCCGTGGTTTACATTTTAATACAGATTACCCGGCCAAACTGGAGATGATTCAAAATATAGTTTTGTAGTTAAAAGTTACTGAAACGGGTACAGAAAATTTTTTCAAAACCGGGTAACCCGGTATAACAGCGTACCTTCACCGCATGGCAGTACCGACGCCAATTCAAAAAATCAATACCATGTTTTATATTGTTTACGGATTTTTATACGGGCTTTCCCGCCTGCCTTTCCCGGTTCTTTATTTTTTAAGCGACGGCATTTATGTTTTGCTGTACTACGTTTTTGGTTACAGGCGAAAAATTGTTATGTCAAACCTTACGATCGCATTCCCGGAAAAATCAGAAGCGGAACGTACAAAAATTGCAAAACGGTTTTATCATAATCTTACGGATACATTTGTAGAGATCATCAAACTGATCTCCATGAACGAAAAAGCCTTTGATAAAAGGTGCAAAGGCGATTTTTCAATGATTGAGGAACTGGTTGCCAGGGGTAAAAATATACAGTTGCATGCAGGCCACCAGTTCAACTGGGAGTTTGGAAGCCTGTTCATGTCCAGATCCATTAAATCCATACCCACCTATGCTGTTTATATGCCCATTAAGAACAGCGCCATGGAAAAAATATTTTTAAAGATCCGGGAGAAATACGGCACAATATTTATTAAGGCAACTGAGTTTAAACAAAAACGGGAAGCCATATTCGCCAAAAGATTTTTATTTTTTTTGGCTGCCGACCAAAACCCGGGCGACCCTTCTGCAGCATACTGGCAAAACTATTTCAGTAAGCCGGCTCCATTTATTACCGGCCCGGAGACCGGCGGAATAAAAAACAATACCGCAATTGTTTTTGTGCGTTCCAGGATCATCAAAAGGGGGCATTATTTTTTAGAATGTACCCTTTGTACCGAAAATGCTGCATCTACATCCCGGGGTGAAATAACCCGGGCATTCCGTGATTTTTTGGAAAAGATCATTAAAGAAGAACCCCATAATTATCTTTGGACCCATCGCAGGTGGAAATGGGATTACCGCGAAACCTATGCGGAGAACTGGATCGACAGGGTAACAAGGGCTTAAATGATAATTTAATACACTTCGTATATTTGCGGCATAAAAATTTTACCCCGCAGCATGTATCATGTCATCTACGGTTTTTTATTCCTGCTTTCCCTGCTTCCGCTGCGTGTACTCTATATGTTGAGCGACCTGGTTGCTTTTTTTCTCTTCAGGGTTTTTGGTTACAGGAGAAAAGTGATCGCCCTGAACCTGGCAATCGCTTTCCCGGAAAAAACAGCAGCACAACGGAAAAGCATTGCCCGAAAATTTCACCGCAATTTCACCGACTCATTTATCGAAACCATTAAATGCCTTTCTGTTTCAAAGGATTTCTACAATAAGCATTGTTCCACTGATTTTACTTTGTTTGACCAGGTAGCTGCTGATGGTAAAAGCTGCCAGATGCATGCCTGTCACCAGTTTAACTGGGAATGGATAAACCTGCACTGGTCCATTCACCTGAAACAGCCGCTGGTTGTGGTGTATATGCCCATCAGCAACAAACCCGTAAACAGGTTGTTTTTAAAACTTCGTACCAGGTTTGGCACGGTCATGCTTCCGGCAACCGAATCCAGAAAAGCATTTGTAGCCTGGCGTAATAAACTCCATGCCCTGGCCTTGATCGCTGATCAAAAACCGGCCAGCCCGGCATACAGTTACTGGCTTCATTTTTTTGGAAGGCCAACACCTTTTGTTACCGGCCCCGAAAAAAATGCCGCTATGAAAAAATGCCCGGTGATCTTTGGCCGGGTGATGAAACCAGCCAGGGGTAAATATGTATCCACACTAATACTTGCCTGTGAAGATGCGTCTTTGTTGAAACCGGGTGAACTTACGGTGATGTACCGCGATTTCATTGAAGATGCCATCAGGCAGCAACCGGATATGTATCTATGGAGCCATAAACGCTACAAGCACGAATGGGATGAATCATACCGGGATATGTGGATTGATACAACGCCGGTTTAATGGTTAATGTTTATTTAGCTGAATTATTTTATGGATTCTTTCTGCACCCCATCTTACTGAAAGAAAATATGTTCCTGCCGGCAAATGTTCTGTATGAACAGCCAGTTGATTGATGCCTTGTAACACTGTAGCTTCCTGTTTTTTTACAAGCGATCCCTTACTGTCAAAAATTTTTATTCCTGCTATGGATGTACGGCCTGCCGTAATCGAAATAATGATCCTGTCTTTAAAAGGATTTGGCCATAAGGCAAATCCATCCTCAAGGCTGCAGGATGACCTGAGAATGCCAGTATGCTTTACACTCCTGTCAATATCATATTGTGCAATACGGTATAAACTGTTTTGTACGGGGTTATTATCACTGAAAAAATAACTTCGTTCTGAGTTGCTGTAGCCGGCTGCAGGTACAGTTCCAATCACGGTCCAGTTGGCTCCATCTGTACTTTTTTCAACCTGGTAAAGACTGCTGTTTTGTTCCTGTGCGGTTTTCCAGTTCAATACAACTTTGTTGCCGTTGCATTTCAGTTTGAATAATGCGAATTGTACCGGTAATGCATTGACAGGGCTGGACAAAGTCCATCTTGAAAATTCAGTAATACCGGTTTTCTCAACAAAATTGACAGTTGTATTCCTGGTTGTAAAACCCCGGATGATCCAATGCAGGTTGTCGGAACTGTTCCAGAATACCAGTTCGTTTTCCGGCAACCCGTTTAACTCACTGTTAAAATAATTGATCCTGAGGCTGGCACTGAAGGGAACAGGATTCTCCGGTACAATATCATAATACCGGAAAATGGAATTCCCGTTTCCGTATGTATTTACCTGGGAGTTGTGGCCTCGCCTGATCATTACCCTGCCCAGGTTCTGACCGGATGTGATGACAATACCCAGGTTGGCCGGGTTTGCATTATTGGGATTATCCAGGTAGGTACTGTATATTACCTGTCCTCCATTTCAGCCGGTGATGCGGCAGTTTTCAGTTTCACCATACATTGCACCCGAAATTCCAAGATCTGCAATCCTGCCATTCAGGTTAATATTTCCTGATGTAAAACGGACCGTGTCATTGATATTTATGTGTTGCATCAATAACAACTCTGCTCCGCCGGTTTTATTGATTTCCAGTTTATTAAAAACCGTTGTTTGTGTGCCACTGATGCCTGATGTGGAATTACCGGTAAAAGAAACATTGCCTGTTCCCGGGAAAAAATTTCCATGATTGACCAGGTTGACACTATGCAGGGTTAACTGTACATTGCCCCGGTTGTATAATTGTACTCCTGAACTGATGTACAACTGGCCAAAGACATTTTGCACCAGCAGTAAAAAACAACCCAAAAAAATATTCGATCTCATAATGCTGTTATTATAGAATAATACGAATGGCCACATGCATTTAACTAAAAAACTTAAATCCCAGGAAAAGGAAAATAAGGCCTTTTACCAGGCACCAGCACAGATAAATTACCAATGCCTTCTTGCCATATTTCCGGAAAAAGGGTTTTGAAAATATTGCTCTCATTGATTTTAGATCATGCTGTTTTTTTATTGCCCGATGGCAGGATCATCGGCACTTTCTTTTTATACTCCGTGTATTTATTGCCAAACTGGGTCACCAGGTCTCTTTCTTCAAAATAAATTGCTGTAAAAATGTAACCGGTTGTGAGCAGGGCAAACAACAGGTGGGCAGCCGACATTACGGGTGTAGCCCAGAAACAAAGCAGCCAGCCGAAATACAGCGGGTGGCGCACATATTTATAAAAGAACGGTACCCGGAAACGCAGCGGTTCATATTTTTTCCCTGTAAAATAAAACCACACCTGGCGAAGCCCGAAAAGGTCAAAATGATTGATCATAAAAGTGCTCACCAATACGATCAGCCAGCCTGTTATGAACAATACCTGGAGTATGATCTTGCCAACGGCATTCTCTACCGACCAGATAAACCCGCCCATGGGTTGCCATTGCCACACGAGCAGAAGAAGGCATAGGCTTGAGAGTAATACATACGTGCTGCGTTCAATGGCTTCCGGTATGTATCTTGTCCAGGTTGCTTTAAATGCAGGCCTTGCCATGATACTGTGTTGTAGTGCAAACAATAACAGGAGCATTGAATTTACAAGTATTGCCCGTCCAATGGATGTTTCAGGTGTTCCATCAATTGACTTGGGAACAAATAAGTTTCCAACAAAACCAAATGCATACAGGAAGGTCCCGAAAAAAATGAGGTAGGAAACAAGTCCATACAATAAGAATAGCGTTTTTTTCATAAAAAAATTATTAACCATGCCCGGTTTAAACCGGGCATGGTTTGGTTAATGATCTATTTTTTTGCGATAAAAAGAAGGAAACTGTTTTGCAGGTGGTACATCTCCTCTGTTAAATGGTAGGGTTGCATGGCATCTGCAATTGTTTTTTCGATCTGGTTCTCACTGGCATGGTTCATTGCAGCGGCTGCAGGGCCGGTTCCCATAAAACTTTTTATTGCTTCATCCAGTGTATGGTAAAGAAATGGACATGCCACTCTTGTTTTATAAATAACTTTAAGTTTAATGGCATCACAAATGCTTTCTATCTTCCCGTCTTCTGATAAAGCGAATGGCCCCGGTGTTCCGGGTGGCGGTGGCGGCAATAAGGTACTGATCGCTTTTAATACATTCGTTGCATCGCTGTATTCAGGCTTATCCCATATGCCGATCACCAAAAGGCCGCTGTTTTTCAATACCCTTTTTGCTTCAGCCAGTGCATTGGTAAAATTTCCGGCATATTGAAAGGAATTAAAACCGGTTACCAGGTCAAAACTGTTTGATGCAAAGGGTAAAGCTTCAAGATCTTCTTCTAAAAAGTTGTTCTTCGGGTTTCTTTCCCTGGCCACTTTCAGCAGGCCCGGCGCTGCATCCACGCCCACTACCTCTGCGCCTGTATTGATGGCGAGGTGGCTGAATAAGCCTGAGCCGCATCCGGCATCCAGCATAATGATGTCTTCATTTAGTTTTACCTGCTCAAGGGTTTTTTTATACATTGGTAAAAAGAACGGTTCAAAATAATTTGACCAGTACTGCGGAGCAATGCTCCATAATTTTCCCTGGATCTGTTTAGTGCCCATTTGATTTGATTTTAATTGTTAAGAATGTGTTTGATGTCAGGTTTTATAATTGTTTATGAAATATTTATTTTTTAACAGAGAAAATATTGGCGGTTACTTTTTTTCCCTGGTTAAGCCCGTTATTGATACTCACCATATAATGGATCCCGGCATACAGTCTTGACAGGCCGGCTTCTGTACCAATAGCCGCAAAAGAAGGATAGCTTCTTGGCGAAAGCCCCATATAATCATACGTGTGATCGGTGAAGGAACCACTGTTGCCGAACAGTTCCTGTAAAACGGCTGCCGCAGCTGCAGAAAGGCTGGCGTGTGCTGATGAATATTCAGGATGCGCAGGTGTTCCTATATACGTGTTCCAGTTACTGTGGCCCATAACTTCCCTGATATAAGTGATCGGGCGTACCAGGGTGTATTGGTATTTGGTCTGGAAACAACTGATCAATGCATCATTGATGGCAGAACCGGTGAGGGCATACGATAAAGCCGCTTCATCCAGTTTTGTTTCCTTAAGCCGGATCACCTGTTGTAAAATGCTCAGCCAGTGACCGGGTGAAGTGACACCGGGTACATCTCTCCAGAAAATGGCCATTGCTTTTTGATCATCTGTCAGGGATTGAGAAACATCATACACTTCTTTCACCATTTGGTAAAATGCTGATGAAGTTTCTGTTGAATAGGCAATTGGAGCAACGGGTTGCGCGTTTGTTGTACTGCCGGTAATAATTGTACGGTTATTTCCCCAGTAAGGTGTAATAGGAGCAGCAAATGACGGTGCAGTTGGTTTCCACATACCTGGGCCCACCGGTACAGTGTATGCATTACCGGCATTTTTATAACCGTCGGTTTCAGCCCAGTTGAAAACGGCAGTGGCCACATCTTTACCAAACTGCCAGGAGTTGCCAACCACTGCATTTACCTGTGTGAGCAAAAACTCATCATTGAGTGCTTTTTCAAGCGAATCAATGGCAGCTTTGTCGCCGGGTGCTGCATTGGGAAAAAATAATTTGCTGATGGTGGCCATAGCTCCGTTAACATTGGACGGGTAGTAATAGTGTTTGTTTTGTGCAACTTCCGGGAGGCCTGTTAACCCGTTCCATTTGGTAGTCCATTTTTCTTTACCGGTAAGCCCAGGTGCCAGTGATTCGTAGGCTGCAATGCCTGCATAGGCAAAATGCCTCGAAAATCCATGGTTGGGAATTCCGGTTGCATTCCGCATGAGGCGCAATTGCAGCGTCATCCATTTGTCCAGCACTTCGGCTGAATGCTTTGATGCATGGGGTTTGCTGAAAGGAATGCCGGTGTTTTCTTCTTTGTTGCAGGAACCCAACAGGAATGCGGTTAAGGTTACTGCAAGGAACAGGCCTGCAAATGCATGCCTGTTTGTTTTGTTTGATTTTTTTGTCATGGCTGTACTTTTTTAAATTGAATGATTAATTGATTGTTTATGAAATCTTTTTTGAGAAACGGTAAATGGCTGTGTATTTTACATCAGCAGTTTCGGCAGCGCTTAGTGGCAGAATAGCCGGCGCTTTTCCGCCAGTGGTTGCAATGCGTTGTATGTAAGCAACATGTTGAAATATCCCGGTAGGTGTTTTTCCGGCTTTCGGCATTAGTAAAAGCCAGTCAATACTGCCATCAGGGCTGGGTGCTGTTTTAGCCGGACTGAAATGCTGGGCAAAAATTGAATCCTGGGCAGATAATTGCCAGAACGGGCCGGCACCATGGGTGCCGGTTATTTTATTGGATTCATCATAGAGCAATGCCTGTGGTGCAACAAATACCCATTCATAGGTAACGGGGTTAGTGCCGGCTTTTGCCTGTGCTTTATATTTCTGTACACCTTCTGCATAGTAGGTTGCAACCCGGGTATTTCCATCGGGTAAATTGGAAGGGAGGTCCACGGCCGCAGGAATCACCAGTTTTTCACTTTCCCTGATCTGGTAAGCCGGTGAATTGATGTCAATGTCATTGTCTTTTTTGCAACCTGTTAAAACTGCAGCGAATAAAATGGCATTCAACAGGATTGTTGGATAGATGTTTTTAAGTTTTTTCATTTTTGTTTTGTTTTAATTGAATGATATGGTTTAATGATTATTGTTTGCTCATTTCTTTGATGGCTTTCTTAAGATCATCGATCTGCGCCTGTTGTTGTTGTAACATTACCTGTTGTTCCTGCACTGCTTTTACCAGCGGCACAACAAATTCTGCATACCGAAGCCCGTAAAAATCATTTGCATTTTTTGGTTTGTCCACACCGCTGAAATCATAGCCGGTTTCTTTAGCTGCCTGTTCTACTTCCTGGGCAACAAAACCGGATTGCGTTATCATTTCTTTATCCATCACCGAAGCATGTTTGCCGGATTCAATGAATTCATCGGCAGGTTCGTTCAGTTTTTTACTCAACGAATACACATCCAGCTGATAAGTAACAGGCCTTAGTTTCAATATGAATTCAATGCCTTTCACCTGTTCCTGAATATTCTTTTTAAAACGGCCGTCGCTGATGTTGGTCCAGTTGGCAAAACCACCGATTGAAATGGTGGAGCTGTTCCCGATCCTTGCCTGGTTACTGGCTGTTGCTGTTGCTGCATTGCCCAATGCAATACTGTTAAAAAGACCGGTACCTAAAAGATTGCTCTCTGAACCGATAAAAGTATTGTTCCATCCGTGATTAAAACCATACCCGGCACGGTAGCCAAGGGCAGTATTATAGTTTGATGCATTGGTTAAATTCAGGGCATTAAAACCAATACCTGTATTTCCGGTACCGGTTACATTTGCCTCAAGGGCCACAAAGCCATTGGCCACATTATAACTCCCGCTCGTATTGCGGTTAAGCGCTGCGCGGCCGGTTGCAGTATTAAAGTTTCCTGTATTGTTATAATGCAACGCCGCTGATCCTACAGCCGTATTATAAATCCCGGAAATATTGTTATATAAAACATAAGACCCAAATGCGGCATTTTCGGAACCTGTTGTATTGGAAAAAAGAGCGGAGGCGCCAAATGATGCATTATAATTTCCGGAAGTATTGTTGTAAAGGGCATCCTTTCCAAAGCTGCTGTTGTAATAACCTGCAGTATTTCTGTAAAGCGAATGCGACCCCATTCCTGTATTGAATTGTCCATTGACATTAAAATAACCACTGTTGATCCCGGTAAAAGTATTTGCATTGCCCTTAACCGATAACACGGTATTA
Source organism: uncultured Ferruginibacter sp. (assembly GCA_964491955.1). GTDB lineage: Bacteria > Bacteroidota > Bacteroidia > Chitinophagales > Chitinophagaceae > Ferruginibacter. Next base: position 7,209 of record CAZBIK010000013.1, on the reverse strand, counting down.
CCACCAATGCGGTAAACAGAATCGGTATTGATACTGCCGCCGGATACATCCAGTTTAAAGGCAGGAATGGTTGTGCCGATACCAACGAACTGGGCTGTCAGCATGTTGCTGATCAAATGTAATGCGGTAACGATTATTACTTTTTTCATTGTTTTATTTTTTTGAATTCCGGTGCAAACCTATAAACAGCCTCTTGTTTGTAAAGCCCCGTATTTCCCAACGGCTACTGTTTTTTTCCCTGCGGAAACACGGAAAATATTTATTTTGCCTGCCGGGTTTTACCAACTGCTTTCATCGGCATATTAAAGGAGGGGTTGGCTTTCCCAAAGGCAGCCGGTTTTATTATGGCATTTTACACGGGTAATTTTCTGCAGTTAGTTATTAACTTTACCCACAGGAAATAACTGCTCATCATGACATTCAATCTACGTACATGCTTATTTCTTTTTTTCTTTTTACAGGCCATTTACGGGGCCGGGCAGGATCTTTCTGAAAAAAATTTTAAAGGATACAGTACAGCAGATGGCTTATCGGATAATACCATTACAGGGATTGCCCAGGATGAAACAGGCTATCTATGGTTGCCTACGCTCTCGGGGCTGAACCGTTACGACGGAAGCCGGTTCAAACAATACCACAGCAATAACGACAGCCTTTCACCTGCCTCCGAAGAATTTGCAGGAACAACCTGGCTGGATAAGGAGCGGCTGGCTTTTTTTACAGCAGGTTTGCATATTGTAAATACAAGGACCGGTGAAACCCGGAATGTTTTCATCCCTTATACAGATAAGCAGTACGAATATAAATTCAATATGATCATGGGTGCAATTGGCGACAGCACCGGGGATATTTTTATTCTCACCCGTTCAGGGTTCTATCATTATGATAAACATTATACACTATTGTCGCGGTTTGATTATTACCAGGGAGAAAAAGTAGCCACTGAACATTTTGTTTTTGGAAGGGAACTTTTTCAGCTGGATGACCGGCGTTTACTGTTCACATCCATAAACGGGCTTTACGTATATGACAAGGGAAAAAGACAGGTTAAAAAAATGAATGCAGCAGATTGTCCTCTCCTGGCAGAATTCATGGAAAATGTGGTACATGACAGTTACAAATTTTTTCAGCCAGAGCCCGGCAGTTTGTTTATTATGAAATTAAACAGCGATACACTTGCTTATATCAATTTCAAACAAAACAGCAGGCGTATCTCACTGCTTCCATTCCGTGAACTCAGATCTGAATTTGCATGGCGATCAAGAATGGTAAAAGCAGGGGATACCCTTCTTTACCTGACCGGTCATTATTCCGGTTTCTTTAAAATGCGGTTTTACCCTGCATCCGGTGATGTAAAACTGCATCCGGAAAAATACTTTGGCTCTTATTTATGTAATTCGATACTTACAGACCGTGATCATAATTTATGGGTTGCAACCGGCAAGGGGTTGTTCAGGCAGGATCATGTAAGCACCCATGTGCAGGTTATGGAGATACCACCTGCCATGGAAACCGCATTTCCCGGGATCCGTATTCATGCAGTACATGCCACCCGGAATAAAGTTTATGCCGGAACACGCGCCGGCGGAGGGTTACTGGTATTTGATAAAATGACTATGCAGTTTGAAAAACAGGTCATTTTTGAAAATGAACCTGCTTCACATCCTGTATATAAGATTTGTCCTGTTGAATCTTCAACATTGTTTTTGGGTACCGGGGGGCCATTATTTCTTTATCATGAAATATCCGGAAAAAAAACAAAATTAGATCCGCCCGGGTGGGGTGAAAAAACCTGGACGAATGAATTGTACAGGGACAGCAGGAACAAAATCTGGATAAGCGCTGCCAATATGTACAGGTATGATATTGCCAACCGGGGTTTTTCATTGATCCCCGTTCCACATTCCATGCCGGTGATCCCATTTGCATTTGCAGAAGATACATCAGGCTACATCTGGGTTGCAGGCCATGGAATAACCAGGTATAATGAATCTTTAAATAATTTTGATCAACGGCTTGACTCATTTCCTTTTATCAAGATGCCCGACAAACAGGTAACCGCCATGATTATTGATAAACGGAATACCATCTGGTTTGGCAGTGTTAATAACGGACTCATCAGTTATGATATCTCAAAAAAAACATTTCGGCATTTTACCCGCAGCAATGGTTTACCGGATGATAACATCGCATCCCTGATCATTGTTGGGCCCAAACTATGGATCGCATGTAATTCGGGTATTGCCTGTATGGACCTTCAGACATTCCAGGTAAAGCGATTCGGTAAAGATGAAGGAATGCCGCAAATGCCGGTATTGAAAGGTTCCAAATTTTATTTCGACAGTCTAAGCCGTCAGCTTTACCTTGGTTTTTATACGGCAATCGTGCGTTTCAATCCTTATGAAATGATCGGGTTAACTGCAAGGCCTGCCGTATTTGCAGAAAACCTGAACATCAGCGGGCAGAAGAATATTTACCTGCCCGGAAACAGGGTTTCTTCTTCCTGGCAGCAAAATGATCTTACGGTCACCATCGGCAGCATAAATTTTTATGATGGTGAAAGCCAGGGTTATGCATACCGCATATTCCGGAACGAAAGCACTCCATGGCAGCAACTGGGCAGCCATCCGTCATTTAATATTTCAAACCTGGCGCCAGGTGATTATCGGATAGAGTTTAAAGTGATCTCACTCAATAACAGGTGGCCCGACCAGGTAAATGAGATCAATATTCAGATATTGCCGCCCTTTTGGAAACAGGCATGGTTCCTGGTAATCTTAGCGCTCCTCCTGCCGGCATTAATTTATTATTTCATCAAATGGAGAACAGAACTCGTAAGGAAAAAGGAGATGGAGAAAACCCAGGTGGAAAAACTTAAGGCAGATGATTATAAAAACCGGTATGAACTGGAACAGATCAGCAACTATTTCTCTTCCTCGCTGTCGGATAAAAGAACGGCCGACGAAGTGCTTTGGGATGTGGCCGGCCACCTGATCGGGCGCATGAATTATGTGGACTGTATGATCTACCTGTGGAATGAAGACAAAACAAAAATGATCCAGAAAGCAGCGTATGGCCAGAAAGGAAAACCCGAATATATTTCGTCACATGTATTTGATGTACTGCCCGGCCAGGGAGTAGTGGGCCATGTGATGCAGACATTGCAACCGGTGCTGATACAGGACACCAGGACCGACAGCCGGTACCGTGTAGATGAAGCATACCGGTTAAGTGAGATCTGTGTACCCATCATCCACGACAATGAACTGCTGGGCATTATTGATTCCGAACACCATGAAGCAGGTTATTTTTCAGAACGGGATATAAAAATGCTGACCACCATTGCCACGCTGATCGGGAATAAACTGAAACAACTTGAATCGCAGCAAACACTGGAAATAAAACAGCAGGAACTGGCAGGCATTAATGAACAGCTTGCCGAAGCAAAATTATCTGCCCTGCAGGCGCAGATGAACCCCCATTTTGTTTTCAATGCACTCAACAGTATCAAACGGATGATACTGGACGGCGACAATGAAAGAGCCAGCCGGTACCTCAGCAAATTCGCTTTGATGATCCGGATGACACTGGATCATTCAAAGGATATATTTGTAACACTGCAGGAGAACACCGTGTACCTGGAAACCTACCTGGAAATGGAGCAACTTCGTTTTGACGGTTCATTTACATGGCAAATTCATACCGCAGATAATATTGATGCAGATGATACACTGATACCTTCGCTGATGATACAGCCGCTGGTGGAAAATGCGATCTGGCATGGCCTGCTCCAGTCGCCGGGCCAAAAAAAGCTTTCTGTGGCATTTACAAAACAGGATGATAAAATAACCTGCACCATTGAGGATAACGGCATTGGCATTCTGCAGGCAGAGAAACAGAAGGAAAATAACAGATCCGGTTACCGTTCAGTTGGACTTGAAAATATCAGGAACCGGATCAAAATTATAAACGAAAAATACAAGGCCGACTGCTGTTTTCAGATAACGGATCTGTCGGAGATAACTGTTACGGGCAGTGGTACAAGGGCTGTACTGTGCTTTAACCTGATCAACACGTAATTATTTTTTATGAAAGCGATCATAGTAGATGACGAACCGGATGGAATAAAAACATTGCAAAAATTGCTGGAACGCCATTGCCCTTCAGTGAATATTGTGGCTACCTGCGTCAATGCGCCGGCAGCTAAACAGCAAATTGAAGCACTAAAGCCGGATATTGTTTTCCTGGATATACAAATGCCCGGCAAAAGCGGGATGGAAATGATCGCTGAACTGGATAACAAGGATTTTGAGATCATTTTTGTTACGGCACATAATGAATATATGCTGCAGGCGCTTCAATACAGTGCGGCAGATTACCTGCTGAAGCCCGTGGATGAAGACCGGTTGATAGAAGCAGTACATCGTGCCGAAAAAAGATTACAGGATGGAAAGAAGGATGAATGGACGGAAACCCTGCTGCACAACCTCAGTAACAAAGGAAATCCTGCCGATATGCGCCTGTGCCTTCCTACACTCAAGGGTTTCATCATCCTGAAATTGGATGATATTCTGTACTGCGAAGCTGAAAGAAGTTATACTGTTTTCCATGTGGAAGGTGGCAAAACTGTGACTGTATCAAAACCATTGGCAGAATACGAACATATTCTGGACAGTACCCATTTTTTCAGGAGCCATAAATCCTTTCTCATCAACCTGCGCCATGTAAAAGAATACCAGCGGGGCGAAGGAGGTACAGTGATCATGAGCAACCTTGCAGAGATCGAAGTGAGCCGCAGGAAAAAGGAACAGTTCCTGATGAAGATCAAAGAGATCTACAGGTATTGATCCCGGCAACAGGTAATGGTCAGTTCAATACACTGGCTTCTTTCCGGATATTTATATTTTTTTGCTCTTTTATTTTATTCCAGCCGCCCAACACATTTCTCAGGTTATGGGCACCCTCACGTTTTAAAAGCGAAGCAGCGATCACACTCCGGTATCCACCGGCACAATGGATGTAAACATTCTGGTTGTCTTCAAAATGCGAAAGGTTCAGCACATCGTTCATTTCATTCAGCGGAAGATTCTGGGCATCAGCAATATGCCCGTCGGCAAATTCAGTTTCCCTTCTTACATCCACCACTACCAGGTTCGGATCGTGTGGCAGGTCCATGGCCAGCTCATCTGCTTCCACATCAATGATCAAGTCAACCGGTTCGCCGGCTGTTTGCCAGCTTTCAAATCCACCTTTTAAATATCCCTGTATCTTATCAAACCCAACCCTTGAGAGGCGGATCACGGATTCTTCTTCCCTGCCGGGTTCGGTTACCAGCACCATCGGTTTGTCAAATGACAATAAGCTGCCGGCCCATTCCGCAAACCTCCCTTCCAGCCCGATAAAAATACTGCCGGGTATAAACCCTTGTGTAAAAACAGTGGCATGCCGGGTATCCAGGATCAATGCATCTTCATGTTGCATTTTTTTTATGTCGGCATTGGATAAGGGGGTTAAACCTTTTTGTTTAATGCTGTCCAGGCTTTCATATCCCTGCCTGTTTATTGTTGCATTGATGGAAAAATATTTGGGTGCTACGGCAAGGCCGCCTGTGACTGCGGCTATAAAATCTTCTTTGCTTTGGGGCTGAAGCGCGTAATTGTTTTTTTTCTGCTCACCAATGGTGCTGAAGGTTTCGGGCCCCATGTTTTTACCGCAGCTGCTGCCGGCTCCATGGGCCGGGTACACAATAACATCGTCGGCAAGCGGAAGAATTTTATATTGAATGGTTTCATACATGATGCCGGCCAGCTCAGTACTGCTCATATTGCCGCTGCTCAGGTCCGGGCGGCCCACATCACCCACAAATAAGGTATCGCCTGTAAAAATTGCGTGTGGTTTATCATTTTCATCCCTTAATAAATAGCAGGTGCTTTCCAGTGTATGTCCGGGTGTATGTATGGCCTGGATGCTTATTTTTCCGAGTTTAAAAATTTCATTGTCTTTGCAGTTGTACACTTCGTAACCGGTTTTAGCACCGGGTCCAAAAATAATCGGGGCGCCGGTCTGTTTGCCCAGGTCAATATGCCCGCTTACAAAATCAGCATGAAAATGGGTTTCAAAAATATATTTGATGCCCGCTTTGTTTTCTGCAGCCAGCTTTACATATTCAGCGGTATCCCTCAATGGATCTATGATGGCAACTTCTCCTTCACTTTCGATATAATAGGCAGCCTCGCTCAGGCAACCGGTATAAAACTGTTTGATGAACATGTCGGTATTTTTTTTATTCTTGTTTGCAAAGTTAAAAATAAAAAAGCGTTCAGGCAATTGGCCCAAACGCTTACATTAAATTTTGCAGAAATTTTAACCCACCAGGTCTTTTACAAACTGGCTGATCTCGTCTATACGCTTGTAGTTTACGGTATAGAAAATAAATTTTCCATCACGTTCAGTATTAACAATACCTGCTTTGCGAAGTATCGCCAGGTGTTGTGATGCGACTGATTGCTCTAAACGCAAACGAACATAAATTTCTGTAACCGTGATCTTTTTTTCATCTTCGATCAATTTGAGCAATTGCTGGCGAAGCTTGTGATTTAAAGCCCGCAATACCAATGCTGCTTTTTTAAGCGCATGATAATCTACATTAATCGGTGAATTAGCTGAATTTTTGGCAGCACTTAATGAGTCCTGCTCACGTGTTTGAGACGCAACCATCATAAGGATTAAATTTTAATTATGCTTGAACAATGTTTGAACAGCACAAATATACCAATAATTGCTCATGCAACTGTTAATAATTATTAAAGTATAACGCTTTTTTACAGATTATTATTTTATTTTTTGATAACTATTTGAAAGTCTTTTAGATACATTGGTTCACTGTATGCCAGATCCGTAAAATCTTTTTGAATAAAGAGCGAATTGGCTTGCCTGCACATGGTTTGGGGTTGTATTTCCACATTTTCAAAGAGGGCATTCGGGTTTTTGCAGGTGGCTTTCCACTTGGCAGAACCACTGCCAAAAAACAGTATTTTGCGGGTTGATAAATAGTCCTCAAAAGAATTTTCATCTAGTACAAGTGCCCCTGGTTCAAGTATGGTTTTCAGGTCTTTTTGATAGATGGCTGTAAAAACTTCCATACGGCGTGCATCCAGCATGGGACAAAATAAAACAGGATCAGTCTGTTCCGGGAAAAGGTCCATGCCC
>CAZBIK010000012.1:18557-25560 GCA_964491955.1 uncultured Ferruginibacter sp. | reverse complement strand
AGGAATTCATACATCTTTACTCCACGCAGCGTAACCCTTGCACCGATCGGCATGTCCTTACGCAGTTTAAAGTTCGAGATATCTTTCTTCGACATGGTTGCCACTGCCTTCTGGCCCGTGATGTTGGTCAGCTCGTCAATGGCAATATCGATCAGTTTCTTGTCTGTTACGGCACCGTTCACACCACGATTCAGACAAATCTTGGTTAACCTGGGTGCCTGCATGACAGTTTTATAACTGAATTTTTTCATTAAAGCAGGTACAACATCTTTTTTGTACTTATCTGCTAACCTTGGAGTGTTTGTTGCTGTGCTCATTATTTGATTACCTCCCCTGATTTTTTTGCGATCCTGATTAATTTACCGTTTTCCCTGGTACGCTTAACTTTTGTTGGCGCCCCTGCCTTGGCATCCCAAAGCATCACATTACTGATGGCAATAGGTGCTTCCACTTTCACAATACCGCCTTTGGTATTCTGAGAGGTTGGCTTGGTATGCTTGGTTACGATGTTTACACCTTCCACCAATACACGGTTCTTTTCTGAAATAATTTCCAACACTTTGCGTGGCTTCTTCAGGTCTTTATCCTCGCCGGTAATAACCACTACCGAGTCGCCTTTCCTGATGTTGAACTTTGGTTTAAATCTTGTACTCATTTCTTTTTAATTTGCAAATTTGCAAATTTGCAAATTTGCAAATTCGCGCCTTTATTCTTTATAATTTTTACAATACCTCCGGGGCCAGGGAAATGATCTTCATGTATCCCTTATCCCTTAATTCACGGGCCACCGGCCCAAAAATACGGGTACCCCTTGGCTCGTCTGATGCACTTAATAATACAACCGCATTGTCATCAAAACGGATATAAGAACCATCCTTGCGGCGTAACTTATTCTTCGTTCTTACAATAACAGCTTTACTTACTGTACCTTTTTTTATACCACCGGCAGGCATGGCATCTTTTACAGTAACCACTATTTTATCTCCGATCTTTGCATAGTCCTGGCCACTGTTGCCCAGTACACGGATACAAAGAACTTCTTTGGCACCGCTGTTGTCCGCTACGTTTAATCTGCTTTCTTGCTGTATCATCGTTTTTTATTTTAGATCTTAGATTGAAGATTTTAGATTTCCTTCAACCCAAAACAGTATTTTTTTTATTTTAGATTTTTGATTGCCGATTTTAGATTTGTCACAACTTCAAACAGTATTAATTTTTCCAGGTATTTGCTTTCCAGTTAAATCTAAAATCGCAAATCTAAAATCCGAAATCGCTATTTTACTTTCTCAACAACCTCAACCAGTCTCCAGCGCTTTGTTTTACTCAAAGGGCGGCTCTCCATGATCTTCACGGTATCACCGATGCTGCACTCATTCTTTTCATCATGCGCATGGAATTTCGTTGATTTTTTTACGAACTTACCATACAGCGGGTGCTTTACCTTACGCTCTACACTAACGGTGATGGTCTTATCCATTTTGTTGCTGGATACCACACCTAATTTTGTTTTTCTTAAATTTCTTTCCACTTTTTAATTGTTTTAAGGATTCATTAAAATCCTGCCTGTACTTTTTTTAATTGTGTTTTCAGCCTGGCGATATCCCTTCTTAATGAACGGATACTTTGCGGGTTCTCCAGCGGAGAAATTGCATGGGCAAATGAAAGCTTTTTCATACGCAATTCATCTTCTGCAATCTTTGCTTTCAGGTCTGCTTCATTCAGATCTTTCAGGCTATTTAAAAAATCAACTTTCTTTAACATGATGGTTGTATTTGATAATTTCTTTGTTCAGTTTTATACTTTGTAATCGTGACGAACTACAAATTTTGTCTGGATCGGTAATTTCTGTGCAGCTAAAGCAAAAGCTTCTTTGGCAACCTGCATTGGTACACCATCGCACTCAAACAGGATCCTTCCAGGCTGCACAACAGCTGCCCAACCTTCGGGGTTACCTTTACCCTTACCCATCCTTACCTCTGCAGGTTTTGCCGTGATCGGTTTGTCAGGGAATATACGTATCCAAACATTTCCTTCACGTTTCATGTGACGCGTCATGGCCTGGCGTGCACTCTCGATCTGGCGGGCGCTCATCCAAACCTCATCCAGTGCTTTTAATCCAAAGGTTCCAAATGCCAGGGTTGCTCCACGCTTGGTATTTCCCTTCATCATTCCCCGCTGAGCCTTTCTGTGTTTACTTCTTTTTGGTGCTAACATCTTATTTCGATTTTTGATTTTAGATTGGAGATTTTAGATTTTCTATATCTCTTACCTAATTTCTAATTCTTAAATAGTTTTATTGTGCTTGCAAATCTAAAATCGTAAATCTGCAATCTTAAATCCTCATTTATCTTCTTCCGCCTCCGCCGCCACGGTTACCACCGCCGCCGCCTCTCCTGTCGCCACCGCCGCCACCGCGCCTGTCATCCCTTCTGTCGAATCCTGCGCTAGGCCTGTCACCGATCTCTTTTCCGCCACCTGCGATCACATTCGGATTGAGGTCACGCTTACCCAGCACTTCTCCCTTACAGATCCATACTTTGATCCCTATTTTTCCATAAACGGTCAACGCAAATACATTCGCATAATCAATATCCATACGTAAAGTATGCAATGGTGTACGTCCCTGCTTGATCTCTTCACTGCGTGCGATCTCCGCACCGCCCAAACGGCCACCCACTTTTACCTTTATTCCTTCGGCACCCATACGGAGTGCTGAAGCGATCGACATTTTTATCGCTCTTTTGTAGTTGATCCTGTTCTCCAGCTGGCGTGCAATGGTATCGGCTACGATATTTGCATCCAGTTCAGGGCGGCGGATCTCCAGGATATTGATCTGCACATCGTCCTTACCGCAAAGTTTCTTCAACTCTTCCTTGATCCTGTCCACTTCTCCACCACCTTTACCGATGATGATACCCGGCTTGGATGTGTGGATGGTAACGATCAGCTTATTCAGCGTACGCTCTATAACGATCTTAGAGATACCACCTTTGTTGATACGGGCATTCAGGTAATTCCTGATCTTGTTGTCTTCGATCAGTTTTTTCGGATATTCCGTTTTGCTGGCAAACCAGTTGCTGTCCCATCCACGGATGATGCCTAACCTTAAGCCTATCGGATTTGATTTTTGACCCATTTTCTTTTTTAATTATTGGTTATTTTGTACCAGTTTCTTTTTTAGTTCTTGTTTTCTTTGGAGCAACTGCTGCCGGTGCTTCCACGGCCACTGTTTCCACTTTTTCAACTTTTGCAGCCTTTGCTGATTTTGCAGACGTGCCGGCATTATCAACGATTACGGTTACATGGTTACTGCGTTTGCGAACCCTGTATCCACGTCCCTGCGGAGCCGGGCGCATACGCTTGATCACCCTTGCAGCATCCACCATGATCGTTTTCACAACCAGTGTACTTTCATCGCCTGATTCATTCTTCTGTTTCCAGTTGCTGATGGCCGATAAAACCAGCTTACGCAAAGGAACAGCCGGGTGTTTTGGATTGTGCTCCAGAACGGCCAATGCCTTTTCAACTTCCATTCCACGGATCAGGTCAACCAGCAAACGCATTTTGCGTGGCGATGTGGGATAATTATTCAATTTTGCTACTGCTTCCATTTTTTATGTTGTTTGAGGTTTAAGGTTTAATCGTTTAAGGTTCTAACACTTGTGAACTTTAAACCTTCAACTTTAGACTTTAAACTTTAGACTTTAAACGTTTTAAACTATTTTCTTACTTGAGTGACCCCTGAAATTCCTGGTTGGTGCAAATTCACCTAATTTATGTCCTACCATGAATTCTGTTACATACACCGGGATGAATTTATTCCCGTTATGAACAGCAAAAGTCTGTCCTACAAAATCCGGCGTGATGGTGCTTCTCCTGCTCCAGGTTTTGATCACCCCTTTTTTGCTTTTTCCTTCTATCATTGCAGCAACTTTAGCATCCAGCTTAGCTTCTACATAAGGACCTTTTTTTAACGAACGAGCCATGTTTAATTTTAGATTTGTGATTTACGATTTCAGATTTGGAAAAACCGCCTCTTAAATTTCAATCTTGTTTATTTGCCCTGCTTAATAAAGCAGGACCATTTTAACTTTTGTTTTTTATCAGTTTGGTAATTTCTTACCGTTTCTCCTGGTGATGATCAGTTTGCTTGAACCTTTGCCCTTGGTACGCGTGATCTGTCCTTTTGCATATTTACCTTTACGGCTGCGCGGGTGACCACCTGAAGCCCTTCCTTCACCACCACCCATCGGGTGATCTACCGGGTTCATCGCTACTGCCCTTGTACGTGGACGGATACCCTTCCAGCGGTTGCGGCCTGCCTTACCCATACTCTCCAGGCTGTGATCGCTGTTGCTGACAACACCTACGGTTGCATAACATTTGATCAGTACCTTCCTCAACTCACCACTCGGCATTTTTAATATGGCATATTTTTCTTCCTTATTGCTTAACTGGGCCGAAGTACCTGCACTGCGTACAAGAATTCCACCCTGTCCCGGCTGCATTTCAATGTTGTGCACGTTTGTACCCAATGGCATGTTTTTGAACATCAGTGCATTTCCCAGTTCCGGTGCAACGGCATCCCCGCTTACAACGGTTTGGCCTACCTGCAAACCCTGCGGGGCAATGATGTAACGCTTTTCACCGTCGGCATAATTCAATAAAGCGATAAAAGCGGTACGGTTCGGATCATACTCGATGGTCTTTACGGTAGCCGGAATATCTTTTTTATCCCTTTTAAAATCAATGATACGGTACATAGTCTTGTTTCCACCACCCATATAGCGCATTGACCTGCGGCCCTGGGAGTTACGTCCGGCTGTATTCTTTTGCGGTTCAAGCAAAGATTTTTCCGGAACGTTCGTGGTAATTTCCTCGTATGCATTACCAATTCTCCACCTGGTTCCTGCTGTTGTTGGTTTGTATTTTCTTAGTGCCATTGTTTGTTATTTTTTCAATTTTTGCGGTAATTGAATACCATTCATTAATTAATTATTGTGTTGCCTTTTTTGTCCCAAGACAAAATAAGGGTCTATACACCACTACCGTAGAGGTCAATGGTTTCTCCTTCGGCAACCGTTACGATCGCTTTCTTTTTAGCAGGCTTGCGGCCAACGATATACCCGGCCTTGGTGTATTTTGATTTTGCTTTTGAAGGCACGACCATGGTGTTTACCTGGTCAACCGTTACACCATAAAAATTTTCAACTGCCTTTTTGATCTCCAGCTTGTTCGCTTTCCTGTCCACTACAAAAGAGTAACGGTTCATTTTTTCTGATTGCTTATTGGCCTTTTCAGACAAAATCGGTTTTATTAATACATCAGACTGTTTCATTCGTCTTTTAATTTTTTAGTTTCTTAATTAAGCTTCTGCCGTTTCAACGTTTTCCTCACTGAATATCTTCGCAGCACTTTCAGTCAATACCAGCACATTTGCATTTAAAATATCGTAGGTATTCAGGTCGCTTAATAATGTACCGCTCACAGTTGGCACATTACGTAAACTTAAATACAGGTTATCGTTGTATTCAGGGATCACAAAAAGCGCTCTTTTACCGTTGATGTTCAGGCTTTTTAAGATACCGGCAAAAGCGGATGTTTTGGGTGCGTCCATTTTAACGTCTTCCAGCACCATGATCGCATTTTCCTTTGCTTTATAAGCCAGGGCGCTCATCTTGGCCAGGTCTTTCACCTTACGGTTCAGCTTGATATCATATTTGTGCGGTTTTGGGCCGAAAATGGTACCACCACCCTTGTACAAGGGGTTACGCAGGTTACCCTTACGGGCTCCGCCGGTTCCTTTTTGCTTGTGCAGTTTCTTGGAAGAACCTTTAACTTCAGCACGGGTCTTCACCTTGTGCGAACCCTGGCGTTGTGCACCCTGGTATTGCTTTACAGCCAGGTATATCACGTGGTCATTGGGTTCAATACCGAAGATCTCTTCCGGTAATTCAACCGTTCTGCCGGTCTTTTTTCCTTCTATATTTAAAACATCTACTTGCATCTTTTTTTAATTTGCTAATGTGCCAATTTGCAAATGTGCCAATTGAACCACACTACTATTTTAAAAATCTTTAACTATATTAAATTTGCACATTGGCACATTTGCCTATTTGCACATTATGATTTTATTTTTGAATCAAAACAATCGATCCGTTGTGTCCCGGAACCGAACCACTCACCAATATGTAATTCTTTTCTGCGAAAATCTTAACCACTTTCAATCCTTTCATGGTTACCCTGTCCTGGCCCATACGGCCACCCATACGCATACCCTTAAATACACGGCTGGCATCAGATGAGTTACCGATAGAACCCGGGGCCCTTGACCTGTCGTGTTGGCCGTGCGACTGGCCGCCAACACCCTTAAAGCCATGGCGCTTTACAACACCCTGGAATCCTTTACCCTTGGTGGTACCCACTACTTCAACATCATCGCCTTCGGCAAATATGTCAACAGTAAATGTTTCACCAACATTCTTGTCTATTTCGCTATCGCGGATTTCCTGGACGAATTTTTTAGGGGAGGTTTGCGCTTTGGCAAAGTGATTGATCTCAGCTTTTACGGAATGCTTTTCCTTTTTATCACCAAATGCTATCTGGAGAGCATTGTAACCGTCAGTTTCAACGGTTTTCTTTTGTGTAACCACGCATGGGCCGGCCTCAATTATAGTGACTGCAGTTTGCCTGCCACTTGCATCGAAGATACTCGTCATGCCGATTTTCTTACCAATAATACTTTTCATTGTATCTTGTTTATATCCAGCGCTCCCCCGGTTGAGGGAGATGGATGTTCAATATTTTTTGTTTTTAAGAACTTACCTTCTGCTATCCTGAGCGGAGTCGAAGGACCCTGCGCAGGCAGTTCATCAGGCTTTGATCTCAACATCAACACCACTGGGTAAGTCTAACTTACTTAAAGCATCTACCGTACGGCTGCTGCTGGTGTAAATGTCTAATAAACGCTTGTGCGTACACAGTTGAAACTGCTCACGGGCTT
>CAZBIK010000012.1:0-18547 GCA_964491955.1 uncultured Ferruginibacter sp. | reverse complement strand
TTGTGTGTAGGTAAAGGAATTGGTCCTGTTACTACAGCTCCCGTACTACGTACAGTCTTTACAATCTTTTCTGCTGATTTATCAACCAGGTTATGGTCGTAAGACTGCAATTTTATTCTGATTCTCTGTGACATATAAAAAGAACTTTTTAATTACCGTTTTTTAATTTGGAGTGCAAAGGTAAGGGTTGGAATGTTATTGGCAAAAGAAAGGGGAAAGTTTTTTTAACTGATTTTTATATTAAGCAGAAGCCTTAGTTTATGGCCTGACCCATTGAATATCCTGTACAAAAGTATTAAAACAGCCATTTTCCCAAACTGATCGTTGCAAATTACCCCCATTTAAAAGCACTTGACGGCTGCTTTTCCCAGCCTTGCATATTACAAAAAAAGATACTACTTTAGGATCCGGATATTGAGAATTAACACTTTAAAGTTGCAAAACAGGATTAAAATACCAAAAACCAACACTTAATTATATATAACCAAAAATGACACCCGGTTTAAACCCCAGGATAAAAAATATTCAAAAAGCCATACAGGTGGCGGCAACGGGTTATTATGACCCGGCAACCATCAATAAACTGCTAATTATCATGCAGGTACAACCAGCCGGGCAGACCATGCAGGCAAAAAAAGAAGCCATTCAAAAAAAACTCGGATTTACAGGTAAAGCAGTAGATGGCATTTTTGGGGTGAACACCACCACGAGGCTTGAATTTTATGTAAGTGCCCGTTTACCGGACTTACCCCCGGGGGCTAGTATGATCGTATCCAAAAAGGGGCTCGACCTGGTGATTGAAAGTGAGGTAAGCAGTGAGGCTATCTACCGGTTAAAATTTAAAAAGCCCGTTTGGCCCAAAGGCAAAAGTGGCATTACCATTGGCATTGGTTACGACCTGGGTTATACAACTACCGCTAAAATTGAAAATGAATGGGGGCCGGTAATAGCGGCAGCGGATATAAAAAAAATGAAGGCGGTTGCCGGGTTAAAAGGAAAGGCGGCCGGAACCGCATTGAAAAATAATATCGGGGACATCAGGTCGTTAACCATCCCTTTTGAATCTGCTAAAGCCGTATTTTTTATCAACTCATTACCTGCCTTTGCAAAATTAACCCGTAAAATTTATCCAGGCATCGAAAAATTACCTCCGGATGCCCAGTCTGCTTTGCTTTCACTGGTTTATAACCGGGGAGCCGGTTTAAAGGGCGAAAGGAGAAAAGAAATGAAAAATATAGTTAAACTGGTTGGCAATGCCGATCTGAGGGGCATTGCTGCAGAAATACGGTCCATGAAAAGGCTTTGGAAAACCCCCGGAACCAGGGGCCTGTTGATCCGGCGCGAAAAAGAAGCGGTAATGGTTGAGCATGCCGGATTTTTTTATAACCCGGATGAGATCATTATTATTTGATCTTTACCGAATGTGTTTACTCATTTTTGGAAACGCTGCCGCCACTGCTTTCCGATTTATTTACAGAAGCTGCACCGTGATACCTCATCAGCGAACCGCTGCTGGCAGAAGCATTCAAACTCACACTGGCATGTACCCTGGCGCTGGAACCACTGCTTGCCGTAACTTTTGTATTTTCAGTGAGCAGGTCCCAGCTCCTGATCTCCGAGCCGCTGGATGCTTCCGCCTTATAATTGCGGGTTTTGCCCTTCAGGCTGATATGCCCGCCACTGCTCACATCCGCTTCTACTTCCGGGGCTTCCACTTCGGCATTGATCTCCGATCCGCTGGATGCTTTAAAAGTTAATTTTCCGTTGTTTTTCAAAACATCCTGAACCGTTACCTCAGCAGAGGCCGATGCCTTTATGGTGCTTACTGAAGGCGCCGTGATGTATACCTTCATGTGAACATCTGAATAATTGTGCAGGTCCTCGGTACTTATTTTCAACGTATTGCCTGAGATTTTTGTTTCAATATGTTTGATGATATTATCATCTGCTTCAACGGTTACTGATACAACCGGTCCTGTTTTCACTTCAACTTCAAAACCCCCGCCAACGCTGATCGCGTCAAAACTGTTTACAGAGCGTGATTCGGTTACGATGTTCCCGCTGCCGGTCTTAAAACGGCAGGAACTGAGTATGAAGCAGGCAAAGAGAAAAATGAAGAATTGTTTCATGGCAAATAATTTAGACAAATATAAAATATCTTATCATTAAACACAATCAAATGCACCCATTAACATCCAAGTATTTATTTACCTTCGCAGCGATATGACAGAAAAAATATTAATCCTTGATTTTGGTTCCCAGTACACTCAACTTATTGCCCGTACCGTGCGTGAAGCCAATGTGTATTGCGAGATCATTCCTTTCAATAAAGAAATTACATTTGAACCAGGTTTAAAAGGCATTATACTGGGAGGTTCGCCATTTTCGGTGAATGAAGCAAATGCACCCATGGTTGATGTGGAAGCCATGAATGCCAGGGTACCCGTGCTGGGTATTTGTTATGGCGCACAGCTCACCGCAAAACGCTTTGGCGGCCGGGTTGATAAAAGTGAAAAAAGAGAATATGGCAGGGCTATTTTCTCGGTAGAAAAAACAGACCCACTACTGGAAAATGTAGCAACCACATCCCAGGTATGGATGAGCCATAGCGATACGATCAAGGAATTGCCCGCCGGGTTCGAATTGCTGGGAACTACAGCCAGTATACCGGTAGCTGCTTTCAAGCGCTCAACGGACAACAAACAACGACCAACGATCAACGAACAACCGCTATACGGTTTGCAGTTTCATCCCGAAGTGTATCATTCTGCCGAAGGCAAAACCATCATTAAAAACTTTTTGGTAAATATTTGTCATTGCAGCCAGGACTGGACCCCCGCCCATTTTATTACCGATACGGTAGCTGCATTGAAAAAACAGATCGGCAATAAAAAAGTGATCATGGGACTGAGCGGCGGTGTGGACAGTACCGTTGCCGCCACCTTAATTCACAAAGCCATCGGCGAAAACCTTTATGGCATTTTTGTTGATAACGGGGTTTTGCGTAAGCACGAATTTGAAGACGTACTGGAGATCTATAAAAAACTGGGTTTACACGTTATCGGTGTTGATGCCAAAGATCATTTTTATAAAAAACTTGCCGGTAAAACAGACCCTGAAGAAAAACGCAAAGCCATAGGTGGAGGTTTCATTGAGATCTTTGACCAGGAAGCGCATAAAATTGAAGGTGTTGAATTGCTTGGGCAGGGAACCATTTACCCCGATGTGATCGAATCCCTGTCAGTGCACGGGCCTTCGGCAACCATCAAATCGCACCACAATGTTGGGGGCCTGCCCGATACCATGAAACTTGGATTGGTTGAGCCACTCCGTGCCTTATTTAAAGATGAGGTGAGGCGTGTTGGACTGGAACTGGGCATACCCGAAGAAATGCTTTTCAGGCACCCGTTCCCGGGACCTGGATTGGGCATCCGTATTTTAGGAGAAGTTACTGAAGAAAGGGTACGGTTATTGCAGGATGCTGATGCGATTTATATCAATGGTTTAAAAAAGCACCATTTGTATGCAAGTGTTTGGCAGGCCGGCACCATATTATTACCGGTAAAAAGTGTGGGTGTGATGGGTGATGAAAGAACCTATGAATTCACTGTTGCACTCAGGGCAGTAACATCAGTAGATGGTATGACGGCAGACTGGGCACATTTGCCTTATGAATTTTTGGCCGATATCAGCAATGAGATCATCAACAATGTACCGGGAATAAACCGCGTGGTGTATGATATCAGCAGCAAACCACCGGCTACGATTGAGTGGGAATAGGAAGGAAATGAGGAACAGGAATCAGGAATTGGGAATTGGGAATTAGGGGTTAGGGGTTAGGTAAAGATTTTAAAAATTGAAATTTGAAAATGGGTAAGAAATTTATTTTGGGAATTGGTTTTATGCTTGCTGTTTTCAGTACATCAATCCTGTATGCCCAAAATGATACTGCAGCAAAAGCGCCTGTTTATAAAGTCGGGATATTTGCGCCGCTTTACCTGGATTCGGTTTTTACAAAAAATACTTTCAGGTACCGCCAAAGTTTACCCCGGTTTATCATGCCTGCTGTGGAATTTGTACAGGGTGCAATGATCGCACTGGATAGTTTAGAAGCCGGTGAAGATCTTATTGATGCCAGTATTTACGATACCAAATCCTATACTGAGAAAGTACCTGACCTGATCAGGAATAAAAAATTAGACAGCCTGCAGCTGATCATCGGCAGCGTAAAGGATGAAGAATATAAACAGCTTGCCGATTTTGCACTGCAGCGCAACATACCGTTCATCTCGGCTACATACCCCAATGTGGGCGGTATTACCGGAAACCCTTTTTTGGTCGTGATGAATTCCACCCTGAAGTCGCATTGCGATGCCATATACAGTTATATCCTGCAGAACCACGGCACCGACAAGATCTACATTGCCCGGCAAAAAGGCTTCCAGGAAGATATGGTTGTTTCGTATTTTAAACAGATCAATGAACCTGATGGCAAACCATTACTCCCCATAGAGATCATACAGGTTGACAAAAATGTTAGTGCCGCTTTTCTTAGATCAAAATTAGACAGCAACAGCAAAAGCATCATCATTGCTGCAAGCCTTGAAGAAACCTTTGCAGGCAATATAGCAAAGTCCTGTTCCGACCTGCATAAAACCTACCCCATTACCCTGATCGGAATGCCCACCTGGGATAATTTTGCTGCACTGTTCAATAAAAAAAACCTGGCTGATTTTCCTGTTTATTTCACCACACCGTATTACAATGAAAAGCTGGATGCATTCAGCAGGTCGCTGAATGCGGCCTATTTTAAAAAATATAAAGGCAAGCCGGGGGATATGGCATTTAAGGGATATGAAGCGGTGTATTTATTCACCAAACTGCTGATCAAAAACCCGGGTAATGTAATGCCCCATATCAATGATAAACAGTTCCAGGTTTTTTGCGAATATAATTTCAGGCCTGTAAAATTAAATAATTCGGCAATTGTTCCTGATTATTACGAAAACAAACATTTGTACCTGATAAAGATATTGAACGGCAGTATTTCCAAAGCCTGGTGATTTTTAATATACTTCTGATAATAATAAAGGCCGGCTCATGAGCCGGCCTTTATTATTCAAAAAATTATAGGATCAGTTCACCAGGTGCTTGCGCTGCATGGTGTAGAGAATAATGAATAGTATTGGTATGATTATAAAGTAAACAAAAATGGTTTTAAAAAATAAAGGGATAAAAATTACAGTGGTAATGTAAGGCAGCACTTCACCAGCAAGCCACAGCCAATAACCGTCCTTTTTTAATTTACGCATTTGCAGGGCACCATAAAAACAAAGCAATGTCCCTGCCAGTGAAATAATAAAAACGGGTACGCGGTTTTCAAAACCCTGTACCATCATTTCCTGCACTTCGGGGCCGGCCAGTTTTTTCAACCAGGCAGGACCTTCAGCGATTTTTTCCTGGTTTTTTTCAAATTCTTCCAGGGCCTTCTTACCCCCGAGAAAATTTTTTGTATTGCTGTACAATTCCCACACACACCCGATAAAAGTTAAAATGGTAAGTACGTTCAACCCTGCCGGAAGTTTGGGTTTACCTTCTTCATTGAATTGTAAAACATCAGTAGTTTCGGTGCTCATGGCAGTTGGTTTTAATGACTAAAAAACGGGTTCGTTAATATTCAATTCCTAATTTAGATCAAATTATTAAAACCCGGAATGATTTTTATGAAAAGTACCGGTATTTATTTTCGCTTTCTCAGATTCAGGTAATCCAGGAAATAAACGATCTTGACCGTAATTTCATTGCTGTGCGGGCTGTCGACCACCCTTCCGAAATTTTTGATATAATTGGTGTTGGTATAGGGATCAATGTTCACATTGTTGCCCAGTGCATTCTTCCAGGCTATGGTCAGTCGGCTGCCCGGTAAAAAATCCCAGGTGTAAAACATATCTACATTAAAAATATTGAAATTCAGATTTTGATCTGCAATAAAAACGGTATCACGCCAGTACCCATCGGGTTTAATATTATAAAAGTTGGTGTTCTGCAATAATGACCAGTAATGCCGCATCCTGATATTCACATTCATCCTCGAAGTGAAATTGAACTGCCCGCTTACAATAGCTGTATTGGTCTTTACATTCCGCCTGGCAACAATTGGCGAACCATCCGGATTGGATCTGAACGCCCATCCCCAGTTACCCCTGTCCTGTATGATATCCATGCTGGTGCTGAGCAGGAATTTATCGCTGAACCGGTAACGCAATCCCAGGTTGCCGGTCCAGTAAGGGTCCCTGGGCATCGGGGATTCTGCCCCGCCGATCTTCCAGCTGAAGTATAATTTTTTACGGCTGTCGCTGCTTCCGCTCACAGCCAGGTAATAATAGGGTGTGCGCCGGAGGTAATAACCGGTATATACACTGGAATGAAAAAAGTAGTCTTTGTTCCAGGCTGGGCTGCTTTGAAAACTGAATGTGATATCCCAGAAATTTTTAAACAAAAAAAAGGCTGATGCATTCATCTGTAAACTGGACCATACAAATGGTTTATACAGGTACACATTTGCAAAGCTCAGCTTATAATTATGATTTAAAAAATACCGGGTTGGTTTGATCATGATATAGCTGATATTGCCGCTATATTCAAAAGAATTATTGTTTTGTATAAAACCAAGGTCATTGGGATCGTATTGGTCGCTTTCTACGTTTACAGTTGCCCGGTACTGGATAACACCGCTTACCTTGCCAAATCCTGCTGTAGTGGTAAACCCGTTCCTGTTGGCCAGTTTTCCCCAGATGCTGCTGTACTTTCCGGTAAAGGAAAAATTATGGTTGTTCTTTTTATCAAACAGCGACAGGTCGATACTGCTCACATTGGCATTGCGGCTGTTGCCCCTGCGCAACACATTGGTATTTGTAAAACTGATGTATGAGCGGTTCTTCAATGCCTGGTCAAACACAATGATATTATAGTTGGTAAGCGGCTCGGTCAATATGCTGGAATCATTCCCGCTTGCCACATCCCTGATCTTTGCATACATGGGTGCAGAAACGGCATTAAAAATGCCAATGCCCAGGTTCCCTTTGGTTCGGCCCGAAAATTTTGTTGCATTATACAGCCTGGTTATTCCCGGGTTCTTTATGATCCTGTATTGCGGGTTATCGCCATAAGTTTTCAACACGGTACCGGACTGCCCGGGGGCATCCCCTATACGCCTGGAATAAAACAATCCGGCCTTATTGAACAACTCGGTCCCTTCTGTAAAAAAAGGCCGGTAATCATCAAACTTTACCTGGAACGGCGACAGGTTAAGAAATACATTATCGCTCTGTACCTGTGCAAAATCAGGTATCAGTGTCATATCGAGCGTAAAACTTTCATTGATCCCGTATTTCACATCCATACCCCCGCTTTTTAAATATTCAGTAACGTTACCCTTTGACGTTGGCGATACCCTGATGCCCCCGGACAAATAAGGAAGGAATGACAGGCGGGTTGGCGGTTCAATGTTATGAAGGCCGGTCCACATGCCCCATTGATTTAATTCCCCGCTGATATTGGGATTGATGGGGTTCCAGATACTGTTCTCATTCTCGGTGCGGGTAAACCGGGCAAAATTAAGTCCCCAGTCCTGCACTTCTTTTTTGGAAAACCGGATGGCACTCAGCGGTATTTTCATCCCGGCTACCCAGCCATCTTTTTTTATACCCGTCCTGCTTTCCCAAACAGCATCCCAGGTGAGGTCATTCACAACACCTGCTCCCTGCGACAGTTTGGAATCGCCCTGCACATTGGCAGCCGATACCCTGAAAATAAAAGCATTCTGAATATCATGGTAAGTATCAAACCCAACCACAAAAATATCTACATCCTGCCTGTCGAGTACATCACGGGCAGTGAGTTGTTTGCGGATATTCGATGGTTCATCGTACATATAAGCACCCACATAAATGGCCGTATTGTCATAGGCGATTTTTACCATTGTTTTACGCGAAGAGGGATTTCCGTAAACCGGTGAGGCAGTTATAAAATCACCAACCGGTTCAATGTTTTTCCAGGCTTCATCATCCAGGTTGGCATCTATTTTAATGGGTTGATTTATTTTAACAGCAGGTATACTTCTAACCTGAGCCTGGAGAACAAAGGGAAAAAGGTACAGGAAGACAGGTATTATGAAGCGGGTTGGCATTTGATATATCACCAAAGGTATAAAAATAAGATAAATGATATCCGCAACTTACCAGTTTATACGGAATTCAGGATGATTGCAGTTTTCGCCGCTTTAATTCTTTATTGATGAGAATTAACTCCCGGCTGGTCTGGCCCGATACTGAACTGTTTTCCTGGGCCCTCCGCATTAAGTACGGGATCACATCTTTAATAGGGCCAAATGGCAGGTACTTGCTTACCGAAAAACCTGCATGGGCAAGATTGAACGTGATGTTATCACTCATGCCGAACAACTGCGAAAAATGAACATGGGGATGATCGTGTGGAAGGCCTTTTTCATCAAGCAACTGGGTTGTGTATAAATTACTGTATTCATTATGCGATGCAACTACAACTGAAACCCGGTCCAGGTGGTCAATACAAAATGCAACAGCTGCATTAAAATCCCGGTCGCATGATGCCTTATCCGGCTGGATGGGAGATGGATAATTCATGGTTGCAGCGCGGTTCCTTTCCTTTTCCATATAAGCGCCCCGTACCAGTTTGATCCCGAATATGAATTTTCTTTCAGCAGCAGCCGTGTAAGAATCTTTTAAGAACTGCAAACGGTCGTGCCGGTATAACTGAACGGTATTATAGATCACTGCTTTTTCTTTGTTGAATACATCCATCATCAGCATTACCAATGCATCTACCGGGTCCTGTATCCAGGTTTCTTCTGCATCGATCAATACACCGATGTTCTTTTTATCCCCGGCTTCACACAGCTGCTGCATCCGGAATCTTACATTATGCCATTCTTCTTTTTCTTCATCGCCCAGCGTTTCAACGGCACCGAGATACCGCTTCATCAGGGTACCCGGCAAGGTCTTCATGGTGGCATCCAGTTTTTCCAGCAGCGAAAACCTGGCAAAACCGGTAACCTTTACACTCATAAAGGGTATATTGGCCTGCGTGGATGCATACCCGATCACTTTTTTAAATTCATCCCGTGCATGTTCAAAATTGGTTTCCCCTTCCTTGCCTTCCACCCCGTAATCGAGTATTACCTGCACATGGTATTTTTCAAGTTTACCGGCAACGGGTGCCGTTTCTTCCAGCGTTTCACCGCCAACGAATTGTTTGAAAATGGTTTTCCGGATCAGCGTTTTGGTGAAGGGAACCTGCCATTTGATGGCAAGCGGGGTGATCTTCAATGCCGCATTCACCAGCCAGGATTTTCCCATGATGCCAAAAAGGAACCTGGCCTTGTTAAGTTCAGCATTGCTTTTGGCTGCAAATGCATATTCTGTATTTTCGAAGGAAATATTTTTTTGTTCTTTCATATATAGCAATTCAGTCACCGAAATTCACAAAACAAAAACGAATTGCCAAATATTTAGACATGATATATATCCTGTTTCATGAATTTGATGCCGGCAATACCCGGAAATAACTCCATGTATAAAGGCCGATGGCCTCAATGTGCAGTCTTAATTCTTATACAACCATTCCTGGATATGTACAGTTGTTCTTCTCCCTTTTTAAAACCGCTTATCTTTGCTAAAAAACAACAACCCATGGATAAAAAAGCAGCAGAATCGCTGGTTGTGATGACAGAACTGGTATTGCCAAATGATACCAATACTTTCGGGAACCTGATGGGTGGCCGTTTAATGTACTGGATGGATATTGCAGCAGCCCTGGCAGCCATGAAACATTGCGGCGCCCCGGTAGTTACAGCCTCGGTGGATAATATTTCATTTGAAAGCCCGGTCAAACTGGGCAATGTGGTTCATATTGAAGCCAAGCTGACCCGTGTATTCAATACCAGCATGGAAGTGCATTTGACCGTATGGGGCGAAGATGCCATACAGCAGTATAAATACAAAAGCAATGAGGCATATTATACATTTGTATCACTTGATCCAAACGGGAAACCAAGGCCTGTAAACCAGCTGGTCCCCGAAACAGAAACAGAGAAAAAACTGTTCGACGGGGCATTGAGAAGAAGGCAGTTAAGATTGATACTTGGCGGAAAAATGAAACCGCAGGAAGCGGTGGAATTAAAGGCCCTGTTCATCAAAGATTAAGGTACGGGCTGTTGTGAAACCGGTTTAAATTTTTTACTCTGTTCAATGGCATCCATGATGTCATCCAGGATCTTTTCTGTTGAATCATCAAAATTGATCTGCATGGGATCCTTAAAAGTGACCGTCAGTTTTGTCCCTTTTCGCAGAAGTTTCAACCCTTTTTTATCAAAGGCCCTGCTGAAACCGTCAATAACAACGGGCACTACCACGGGCTTGTTAAGTTTGATGATCAATGCGGTACCCTTCCGGCCCGGTACAAAAGGTGTAGTGGTTCCCTGCGGAAAAGTGATCACCCAGTTTTTATCAAGCGCCCTGGTGATCTTCCGGGTATCACTTGGGTCCAGCCCTTTCCTGGTTTCTTTTGATTCATCTACCCATACCCGTTTTATCATGATCGAACCGGCCAGTGCAAATATTTTACTCAGCAGGTTTTTTTTCATGGTTTCGGCTGCTGATACAAACTGCACCCGGGTATATGGCCACAACAAATAATAAGGGATGCCCAGTTTATTTTTTTTTCGCCAGCTAACTGCGCAAAAAATGTGCAGGAAGCAGATCACTTCAGCAAAATAGGTCTGGTGATTGCTCACAAATAATACGTTTTGCCGGGGAAGTTCTTTCAGTTTCTCCATCCCGTTAACCTGTAATTTATTGATGATGGCCAGGCCGGGATAAGAGATTGCACCAATAACCGTATACACCAGTTTTTTTATGAATATGGATTCCCTGAAACGGGTCAGCAATTTACGCATGCAACTTAATTTTTACGGTTACTCTCAAATGCAATTTATAGAATCTATATATCAATCATTAAAAATTAAATTGACCCGGATCAAAGGATCAGGCCTCCTGTTTTATTAGCAGCCATCCTGTTTGATACCCGCCTCCGCACGTTATATTTGCACACATGAAACTGAATACGGTTATTTTTGATATGGATGGTTTGCTCATAGATTCCGAACCCTTATGGAAAGAGGCCGCCGAAATCCTGTTTGCAGGTTATGGATTGCACCTGACCGACCAACAGTATGGCAAAACCACGGGATTACGAACCAAAGAGTTCCTGGCACATTGGTTCAGGCATTTTAATATTGATGCAGCAAAAATGGACGAAGCCGAAAATATGATTGTAGCAAAGGTGATCGGCCTGGTAAAACAAAAAGGCTGCCCGATGCAGGGGGTTCCGCACATTTTAAATTTTTTCAGTGAACGGGGTTTTAACATTGGCCTTGCCACATCTTCCGCACCCGCGCTGATCGATGTGGTGGTTGACCGGCTGGGTATCAGGAACAGGATCCGGGCCATTTCTTCTGCAGATCAGTTACCCTATGGTAAACCGCACCCAGAAGTTTACCTGGACTGTGCATCTAAATTAGGTGTGGATCCAAATCAATGTATTTGTTTTGAAGACTCATTTAACGGGATGATCGCAGTTAAAGCAGCCAAAATGAAATGTGTAGTTGTCCCATCTCAGCAGGAACATAAAAACCCGGTATGGGAAGCCGCTGACCTGAAGATCTCCACATTGCAAAATTTCAATGAACTGTTGCTGGACCGTTTACAAAAACACTGATTTTGGCTCATTTCTTTTCAATTTAGCAGCTTTATGTATATCCAACTGCCCAAAAAGCAGTTTTTCAAATAAAAAAATGAAAGATTCTTGTTTTTTTTATAAAAAAAAGTATATTTGACCTGTGTTTAATCCGGATATGAAAAAAATCCAGGCATTACCAATCAAAAACAATTTTTTAATTCATAAATCAAAAACTAACACAATGAAAAAGTTATTACTCTCTTCAATAATCATGCTTGGTATCTGCAGTTTTGCTATAGCCCAGAATGCTAAGGATGCAAAATCGCCAAGACTGGTTAATGCTGCTCCTGCTGCTGCTACTGCAACTCCACAAAAAGCTGCTGTAACCACCCAGCAAAACGTGATCACCAATGCTGATGGTACAGAAGCTGCCGTTGTTGCACCTGCTCCAACTGAGGCAAAAGCAACTACAACTGATGCTGAAATGGCAAAGAAAAAAGAAGCTGCCGCTACATCTGATGCTGCTCCTTTGAGGAATAAGCAAAAGATCGCTGCTGAAAAAGCTGCTGCCAACAAAAAAAGCGGTAACTGATAATATTCAATAAACATTTTTAAAAAACACCCCTCTCTGAGGGGTGTTTTTTTATATCCATGTAATTTGCTTTCCTGGTTATCCATTGTCAGCCTATTCGATCAACGAACAACGGCCAACGAACAACGTCCAACGTTTTTACCCCTGCTAACCATTACGGATAACTGTTCCTTTAAACCAGGATATTTTCATAAATTTTATTTGAAGTCATGGTTCTGATTGCATTATCCAAAACTGTTATAACTTTTAAAAATATCTGTTGAATAACTTTATTAATGATCATCAATTTTGGGTATAAAGTTGTAGCTTGCGGACACTTTCAAGACAGGTACCTTTAAATATTCAAAAAAATCAGGGCATCCTGTTATTCATTCATCAAATCTTTTATATGCAAAAAAAAATTACCCAACAAAAATTTAAGGTTTTTTTGCTCAAAACAATGCTTCCGCTATTTGTTTTGACTTTTGCATTCCAGGCATTAACTGCACAAAAACTTGCAGAACAGGCCCGGGGTGTAAAGCAATTGCCACAACCCGTTCAGGTAGTAAAAACTACTGAAAGGAAGGCCCTCACCAAAGAAATGGTAAAGGCAGAAAACAGCAAGCTTGCTTTACAGGCAGAGTCTGCTGAAAAATCGCTTTCTGATAACCCGGCATTCAATGCAACATTTACCGGGAAGGAAGCAAGTTTTGAAACACCCGCTTCAATTACTGCAGCCTGTCTTTTTACAGGCGCATTAATTACCGGCGATTTAACCATGCCATTAAGGCTTAACAGGCCGGGAGCTCCCGGGGGTACTTGTGCAGTGCCAAGGGTTTTCCCCGGCACTTTTGGTGCAGGCCCTTATTTTTACGACACGTACACATTCACCAACACTACCGGTGTTGCAGCATGTGTTGTGGTAAATTTAACGACCACGGATCTTACCAATGCCAACATTCAGTCTGCAGCCTACCTGGGTTCTTTTAACCCTGCGGCTTTAGGAACCAATTACATTGCAGATCCTTATGTGAGTACCGGTACACCGGCACCTCCCGGTGGCATCACTTATTCTTTTAACCTTGCCAACGGTGCTACAACGGTGATCGTTGTTTTCTCAACGAATCCAAATACAGCACCTTCCGGTACTGCCAGCAACTATACTTTGAGTATAGATGGTTTGACCAGTGCCTGTACCCCTCCTCCACCCTGTACGCCGCCAACATCTTCCGTGTTGAGCCAGGTACAGATGCCGGGTGCAACGGTTCAGTTGTTCAACGAAGGATTTACCACCGTTGTTCCTGCAGGATGGGCTTTCCAGAATAACAGCCAGCCGGTTGGTGTTACCAACTGGTTCCAGGGAAATACAGCAGTATTCCCTGCAAACTCCGGCCCTGCCAATTCTTATGCAGGTGCCAATTTCAATAACACAACAGGTGCCAACACGATCAGCAACTGGTTATTTGCACCGCCTGTTTTATTAAAGAACGGAGATATTTTCACCTTTTATACAAGAAGGGTTGTAAGTAATTTCCCGGACAGGTTACAGGTAAGGATGAACAGTACCAATACAGGAACCAATGTGGGTGCTACCAGTACCAGTGTGGGTGATTTTTCAACATTATTGCTGGATATCAATCCTACCTACACCACAACCGGTTACCCTACCGCATGGACGCAGTTCTCAGTTACCATGTCAGGTTTACCTGCTGGTGGTGTTAACGGCCGTTTGGCCTTCAGGTATTTTGTGGAAAATGGCGGCCCCGCCGGTACCACCTCTGATTATCTCGGTAATGATGATGCCGTTTATTCCACCACTACAGTTGGACCTCCGACTACCTGTACAGGTTCTACAACCAATTTAAAGGTTGATATTAACGGTGGCAACTACCCTTCTTATACGGTAACGATTAACGCCGTACCAGGCGGAAACTTTATAGTGAACAACTATGTGAGCGGCGCTTATATCCCGGTAACACCTGCAGTAACTACCACATACTCTCTGGTATCAGTGGTAGCTACCGGAAATGGTACCTGCATTGGTACCGGTAACAGCGGCACGCCTACGGTTACCGTTTTACCTGCAACAGTAACACCTATTACTATTGTAGCAGATCCTGCCGGCCCGCTTTGTGCCGGTGATCCTAAATTACTGACAGTGACCGGTGCTACAGGTGTTCAAACATTTTCAAACCCGGCACCCATCACCATTAATGCTTCGGGTCCGGCAACACCTTATCCTTCCAACCTGGTTGTTTCCGGTTTACCGGTAACCGGCGCTTCAGTTAGATCGGTGACCATCACCGGTTTGAATCACAGCTGGTCATCTGATGTTGATATTTTATTACAGTCGCCTTCAGGCCAGAATGTTGTTTTAGTTTCGGATATCGGATCAAGTGGTGATTATATCAATAATACATACACTTTTGATGATGCAGCAGCAGCAACAATGCCAAGCACTGTTCCTCCACCTCCATCAGGTACATACAGGCCAACAAATATTGGTGCGGCTGATACCTGGATCGCCCCGGGCCCCGGTGCCATTAACCAGGCAACGCCAACTTTAGCAACATTTACAGGAAACTATAATGGTACCTGGAAATTATTTGTAGTTGATGACCTGGGTGGTGATGCAGGAAGCATTACCGGTGGTTACAGTATTACTTTTGTAACACCTCCGGCTCCTCCTCCGGCAGGCTGGACCTTCTTATGGTCGCCTGCAGCAGGTTTAAGCTCTACAACCGGTAACCCGGTTGCGGCTTCACCAATGACAACAACAACTTATACCGTTATTGGAACTGCCCCGGGTGGTTGCCAGACCTCAGCTGCGATCACCATTACGGTGAATCAATTACCGGCTGTTGTTAACAACCCTAGAGATACTACAGTTTGTGCAACGGGTACTGCTACATTTAGTGTAACCGGTACAGGCGCAGGCATAA
Source organism: uncultured Ferruginibacter sp. (assembly GCA_964491955.1). GTDB lineage: Bacteria > Bacteroidota > Bacteroidia > Chitinophagales > Chitinophagaceae > Ferruginibacter. The sequence goes on along the minus strand of CAZBIK010000012.1, from coordinate 3,259 downwards.
CATACCAATGGCAGTTGAGTACTGCAGGTGCAGGTGGCCCATGGGTAAATATTGCCAATGGCGGTATTTACAGTGGTGCCAATACTTCTGTTTTAACCATTACCGGTGCAACAGTTGCCATGAGTGGCTATCGCTACCGTGCAGTTATCAGCGGCACATGTCCTCCTGCAGTTAATTCTACAGGAGCTATTTTAACAGTAAATGCTTTACCGGTTGTAACGATCTCCCCGGCCAGCCCGGTTTGCGGAGGTGTTGCAGGTACCAATGGTACTGCATTAACAGCCAGCGGTGCCAATACGTATGTATGGTCACCGATCGCAGGTTTATACACCAATGCAACAGCAACCACCCCATATACAGGTGGTAATGCTGCAACAGTTTATGCAGCACCGGCTGTAAATACTGTTTATACGGTTACCGGCAATTCTACAGCTACAGGTTGTTCAAATACAGCTTCTATCACTGTAGTATACACGCCGCCGGCTCCTACAGTTAACCCGGCTTCAGTAACCAAGTGTATTACGGATGCAGCTGTACAATTGTGTGTAACGTCATCTTTGGCGCCATCACCGTTTACAGCCAGTTATACTTCAGGTGCGATCAATGTACCTATTCCTGAAGGTGCGTTCCCCGCTCCTCCGGCCACTGCAGGTGTTTCCACCATTGCGGTTCCTTTGCCTGCAACAGCACAGATCACCAACATCAGGGTAACGATGAATATCACCCATGCTTATGTTGGAGACGTGGTTGCAGTATTAAAAGCGCCAAACGGGCAGGTATTTAACCTGGATGCCCTGCTTAACAGGACAAATAACCCGGGTGCGAACTTTGTAAATACAGTGATCAGTACTGCCGGAACAACTACACTTGATTTAGGTGTGGCGCCGTTTACAGGCACATTCAGAGCAGATGCAGCAGGAGCTACCTTCACTGCATTTGGTTTCACCCTAGCTGGCGGACCAGTTGGTTACACACCAACAACAACCAGCTGGAACAGTTTATACCCATCACCAAACGGTAACTGGACACTGGCCATGTATGATGCAGGAGCTCCTGATGTAGGAAACCTGACATCATGGTCAATCGCTTTTGATTACCTGTATGGCCCTCCGGCAGCAGGCGTATGGACTCCGGCAGCAGGATTATTCCTGGATGCTGCAGCTACCATTCCTTATGTTGCGGGAACACCTGCAACCTGTGTGTACACCAACCCAACACCTGCAGGAGTTTATCCTTACCAGGTAACGGTTACCAGTGTAGGCCCAGATGCATTCCAGTCGTTCAGCAACCCGGCACCCATTACGATCAACAGTGCAGGATCCACACCTTATCCATCAAACCTTGCAGTAACCGGCTTACCAACAACCGGTGTTAGTGTTGACAGAGTTACACTGACAGGCCTTGGCCATACATGGTCTGATGATATTGATATCCTGTTACAATCACCTACAGGTGTAAACGTAATTTTGATGTCGGATGTGGGCGGTGCAAGTGCACCGAACAATGTTACCTATACATTCTCAGATGCAGGTGCTGCCATGGGCACAGCTGCCAATCCTACCGGAACCTACCGTCCAACCAACCTGGTTGGTACTTTAGGTGTAGAACCTGATAATTTCCCGGCTCCTGGTCCTGGTGCAGTTGCACAGGCGGCTCCGGCTTTATCAATGTTTACCGGCGATCCAAACGGAACCTGGAAATTGTTTGTAGTAGATGATTTCGCAGGTGACAACGGATTGATCACAGGTGGTTACAGCATTAATTTCAAATATGCTACTGCAGGTTGTACTTCACCGGCAAGAACAGTAGTGGTAACGGTTAATCAACCGGCTGCCATCACTGCTCAACCCGTTAACTCAACAGTATGTACCAATGCCGTTGCTACATTCACTGTAGCTGCAACCGGCAGTGCTCCTTTAACGTATCAATGGCAGGTTAGTACCAATGGTGGTAATACCTGGGCCAATGTAACCAATGGAGGCGTTTACAGCGGTGCTACAACAGCCACATTAACCATTACAGCTCCACCGGTGAGCATGAGTGGATATTTCTACAGGGCTATTGTTCAGGGTGCTTTACCTTGTCCAAGTGTAACTTCATTCCAGAGAGTGTTAACGGTTAACCCGTTACCAACAGTGGTGATCTCAGCCAGTCCTTATACAAGGCTGTTCCCGGGATTAACAACCACACTGTCATCAACCGTTTCACCGGCAGCTGCAAGCAGCTATACCTGGTTAAGAAATGGTGTGGCAGTTGCAGGCGCCAATGCAGCTACCCATATAGTTGATATTGATGGTTTGGGAGATTACACGTTAAGGGTTACAGATATCAATGGTTGTACCAATGTATCCAACATGGTTTCCATTACTGATTCAGTTAGCGGTAAATGCTTTATCTACCCTAACCCAACCAGTGGTAAATTCCAGGTCAGGTATTTTAGTGTAGCCAACAACGTGTTACCACGTACATTGACCATTTATGATGCCAAGGGCGACAGGGTGTTTACTCAGTATTACACCATCGGAAGACCTTACGACAGAATGGATGTTGATATGCGTGCATACGGAAAAGGTTTGTACTGGGTTGAGATCGGTGACCTGAATGGTAACCGCATCACCATGTGCAGATTGGTTATTCAATAAGACTAACTAAACATTAGTTATACAATCCCTCCCGGTTTTCCGGGGGGGATTTTTTTGTACATTCACGATATCTTTTTAAGAAATATGCAACACATTATTTTATTACACGGTGCTGCCGGTGCCATGGACCAGCTGGCTGATCTGGAAAAAAACCTGGTGCATTCATTGTTGGTTCATCGCTTTAATTTCAGCGGCCATGGCGGTTTGCCTTTTAGCAATGAGCCGTTCTCCATACCATTATTTGCAGAAGAAGTGATCCGTTTTTTAGATAAAAAAGAAATTGAATCCACCCATATTTTCGGGTACAGCATGGGTGGTTATGTGGCCATGTACCTGGCAAAATTTCACCCGCACCGGGTAAATAAGATCATTACCCTGGCCACCAAATTCAACTGGAATGAAAACATTGCTTTTAAAGAGGTCAATATGCTTGACCCGGAAGTCATAGAAAAAAAAGTACCTGCCTTTGCCGCCGTTTTGCAAAAAAGGCATGCACACAATAACTGGAAAAAGGTGCTGGAAAAAACGGCCGCTATGCTTATTGAAATGGGAAAAGACAATCCTTTAAAACCCGTTGATTATAAAGATATCCTGCATGAAACCTTGATCTTACTCGG
>CAZBIK010000011.1:0-26467 GCA_964491955.1 uncultured Ferruginibacter sp. | reverse complement strand
AAAGGTTTAATAGTTTAAAGTTTAACAGTTTAAGGTTATATTACCCATTAATCATTTATTAAGTAATGAATAAAAGGTTTAAAAGTGTAAGGTAGTTTTTGATTGTAAAACACTTTAAACCTTAAACCTTTAAACCTTAAACCTTGCATTTGTGCGGATGATAGGGGTCGAACCTACATGCCTTACGGCGCCAGATCCTAAGTCTGGTGCGTCTGCCAATTTCGCCACATCCGCCCTTGTTGCGTCTGCTCCCGCCTGAGGTGGGACCACATCCGCCTGTTATGCGTCTGCTCACGCATCCGCCAAAGGGCTGCAAAAGTAAGGGATTTATGTAAAACAGAAAACAGAATTGTTTACGTAAATTCGTACTTATCGCATGGAAACTACAATAGACATCCCAAAATACAATCTCAGCGAGGAAGAGGAGAAAAAAGAGATCCTGCGGCATTACCGCGGGCTTTTGCGTGTTTTAAAGCTTAAACTGAAGCCGGGTGATAAACAACTGCTGCGTACCGCTTTTGAAATGGCTGCCAAAGCCCATGAAACCATGCGCCGGAAAAGCGGTGAACCCTACATTCTTCATCCCATAGCCGTGGCCAAGATATGTGTGGAAGAGATCGGCCTGGGTATCCGCAGTACCATCTGTGCTTTGCTGCATGATACGGTAGAGGACACGGATATTTCCCTGGAAGACATTCAACGTGAATTTGGCAGCGAAGTGACCAGGATCGTGGATGGCCTTACCAAGATCAGTACGGTAATGGATACCAACAGCACCCAGCAGGCCGATAATTTTAAAAAAATATTACTGACCCTCACCGATGATCCCAGGGTGATACTGATAAAACTTGCCGACCGCCTGCACAATATGCGTACGCTGGAGAGCATGAAACGGGAGAAACAGTTAAAGATCTCAAGCGAAACGATCTTTGTGTATGCGCCCCTTGCCCACCGGATGGGTTTATACAATATCAAAACCGAACTGGAGGACCTGGCCATGAAATACATGGAGCCGGATACCTATAAATACATTGCGCAAAAATTAAGCGATACCCGGAAGGAACGTACCAAATACATCAATGATTTTATCCGGCCGCTCAAAGAAAAACTGGTTAAAGCCAATTTTGATTTTGAGATCTATGGCCGGCCCAAAAGCATCCATTCCATCTGGAACAAAATGAAAAAGAAGGGAGTGGGTTTTGAAGAAGTGTATGACCTGTTTGCCATCCGCATCCTCGTAAATACATCTTTGGAAAAGGAAAAGGAAGAATGCTGGAAAGTGTACAGCATCATCACCGATGAATACAACCCTTCACCGGAAAGGCTCCGGGACTGGCTGAGCAACCCCAAGAGTAACGGTTACGAAGCATTGCACACCACGGTGATGGGGCCAATGGGCAAATGGGTGGAAGTGCAGATCCGCACCAGGCGGATGAACGAGATCGCAGAAAAAGGACTGGCAGCACACTGGAAATACAAGGAAGGCAAGGATGATGAAAGCCGCTTCGACAAATGGTTTCACCAGATACGCGAAGCGCTGAGCAACCCCGATGACAACTCGGTGGATTTTTTACAGGATTTTAAAACCTCCTTTCTTGCAGAAGAGATCTATGTGTATACCCCCAAGGGCGAAGTAAAGATGCTGCCCATTGGAGCTTCGGCCCTGGATTTTGCATTTGGCGTACACACGGCTGTAGGAAGCAAATGTATCGGCGCCAAGGTCAATCACAAACTGGTACCCATCAGCCATAAACTACGCAGCGGCGACCAGATCGAGATCATTACCAGCGCCAAACAAAAACCCAATATTGAATGGCTGAATTTTGTGGTGACCAGCAAGGCCAAGTCGAAAATAAAAGATACCCTTAAAGAAGAAAAAAGGCATATTGCCGAAGAAGGAAAATATACTTTGCAACGAAAGCTGGATGGCATGGGCGCTGCCATGAGCCAGCACAATATGGAAGAGCTCACCGCTTTTTATAAAGTAAACTCCAGCCTCGACCTGCTGTATGAAATTGCGATTAAAAAAATAGACCTGAAGGAATTAAAGGAATTCACCCTGCATGGCGATAAACTGGTGCCGCCAAAACCGGTTAAACATTTTGTTGAAGAAAAAACAGATAAAGACTTTACTGCAAGAGCCTTCAGTAAGAAAGATGCAGAGCTCATCATTTTCGGCGAAAGCAGCGATAAGATACAATATACGCTGGCCAATTGCTGCAAACCCATTCCGGGTGATGATGTGTTTGGTTTTGTAACCACCGGCGAAGGACTGAAAATTCACCGTACCAACTGCCCCAATGCCACCCGGTTGCTGGCCAATTACGGGCACCGCGTGGTAAAGACCAAGTGGGCAAAAAATAAAGAGATCTCTTTCCTCACCGGTTTAAAGATCATCGGGCTGGATGATGTGGGTGTGATACACAAAATCACCAACCTCATCAGCGGCGAATTGAAATTCAATATTTCGGCGATGACCATAGAAGCCAAAGAAGGCATATTTGAAGGCAATGTAAAAATATTTGTACACGACAAGGAAGAACTGGATAAACTGGTGGACCGCTTAAATGCAATGAGCGGTATTGAAAGGGTGGACAGGTATGATACGGAGTAGTTGGGGATTGCAGATTGCAGATTGTAGATTGTAGATTGCAGATTTAAAAAAACGAATTTTAAACCACTAATAAATCTCGAATTAAAAAAACCCAAATCGAGTTCTCCCGATATATCGGGAGATTGGGGTGAGGTCATGCAGGAATTAATAAACCGTCTAAAAGAAAATGCAGGTATCACAGACGAACAGGCTGTAAAGGCGCTGGAGACCATCAAGGATTTTGTAAAGGAAAAATTCCCGATGCTGGGCGGGGCAGTGGATAATATGTTTGGAGATGCCGGTACCACACCGGATGATGGTATGTAAACCCATTTTATGCATTACTGATTGTTACAGTAATCCAGCACAGCATCTATTTCTTCCCTGGATAACATAGAAGGAGTCATCACCGTTTTGTATTTTTTATGCAATTCGGCTGCATAGCTGTCTTTTTGAATAACCGCCATCGGGTTCCTGATGAATTCGTACATCAGTTCCCTGTCCTTCCAGCGGTTTGCAGCACCTTTCAATGAAGGCCCGGTAAAATCAACATCGCATTTATGGCATGCGCCGCAGTGTATAGTATACAAGCCTGCCGCGTCAATATTTGGATTGATCCTGGCCTCAGCCTGCTTTCCTGAACTGTTGTTACAACTGATCATTACAACTGATATGGCTATGCTATAAAAGAATCTCATCATGCATTAAATTAGAAAAGGAAAACGCTCAAAGCTGTGTTAAATTGTATGTTACGGACTTTACTTTAAAACTTCCCTGCTGATCACCAGTTTTTGTATTTCGCTGGTACCTTCACCAATGGTACACAATTTACTGTCGCGGTAAAATTTTTCAACCGGGAAGTCTTTGGTATAACCATAACCGCCAAATATCTGCACGGCATCTGTACTTACCCTAACTGCCACTTCGCTGCTGTAGTATTTTGCCATGGCCGATTCCTTGGTCATGGGTAATCCACGCATCTTCAGGTCGCAGGCCTGTTTTATCAACAGGTCTGCTGCTTCAATTTCGGTTGCCATATCGGCCAGTTTGAAACTGATACCCTGGAAACTGGAAATGGGCTTATCAAACTGGTGGCGCTCCTTGGCATATTGCAGGGATGCTTCATAGGCGCCTTTGGCAATACCCAATCCCAATGCTGCAATGGAAATACGGCCGCCATCAAGCACTTTCATGCTTTGTTTAAAGCCCTGCCCCACTTCGCCGATCCGGCTTGTATCGGGGATCCGGCAATTATCAAAGATCATTTCGGCGGTTTCGCTGGCCCGCATACCCAGTTTATTTTCTTTTTTACCGGCGCTAAATCCCGGAGTACCCCTTTCAATAATGAATGCAGTAGAATTATCTTTTGCCCTTGGTTCACCGGTTCTGCAGATCACCACTGCCACATCACCGCTTTTGCCATGGGTGATCCATGATTTTGTTCCGTTGATGATCCAGTGGTCGCCATCTTTAACCGCAGTTGTTTTCATATTGCCGGCATCGCTGCCTGTATTGGCCTCGGTCAATCCCCAGGCGCCAATGAATTCGGCTGTTGCCAGTTTGGGTAAATATTGCTGCTTTTGTTCTTCGTTCCCAAAACTGAGTATATGCCCGGTACAAAGCGAATTATGTGCAGCCAGCGACAAACCAATGGAACCGCATACTTTTGATATTTCCTGGATCACCTGGTTATATTCGTAATACCCCAAACCGCTGCCGCCATATTTTTCCGGTACCAGTACACCCATCAACCCCAGTTTGCCCATTTCCTTAAAAATATGCACCGGGAATTCCTGGCTCTCATCCCATTTCATTAAATGCGGCTTTATATGCTGCATGGCAAAATCCCGGGCAGTATCTGCAACCTGTTGTGTAAGTTCTGAAGTCGTAAAATTCATAATAAAGCAATCGTTGAGGGTGCAATTTAAGGCATTTTAAAATAACTGCTGTTGCCTGTACATCATTTTACGGACAGGTATGGAGTTGCTTTCATATATATATCATCGGTAATGATCATAATTTTTTTCAGATCATCCAAAGTTGCAAATGACCCATGCAGGGTGCGGTACTGAACAATGGCATTGGCAATATGATAGCGTATGTATGGATGTATTTTTAATTCATCGGTGGTGGCCGTATTGATGTTGATCTTTTTTACACCGGTATTATTGATGACCAGCTTATCCTTTATTTTACGGAAAACAGAATCCGGCAAAGCAAAGGTTTCAGCAACCTGGTCCACTTTATAAAAACCGCCCAGCTTTTCACGAAAAGCAACAATGCGTTTTGCCAGTTTACTGCCGATACCGGGCAATGCAATAAAGGCTGATGTATCTGCCTCATTGATATCTACCGGGGCAATGTTAAATGTTGGTTTTTCGTAGGTATTGGATGCAGGCGGCGATGCAGATGCAACCGTTTTATTGGGGGGTTTTTCTGTAATTCTTACATAGGGCAATAATCTTTTTACTTCATCCTCACGCAGGCCCCATATCTTACCAATATCCTCTGGCTTATTGAACCTGCCGCCTTTTGATGTGTAGTTCTGTATGGTGTTTGCAGTTTTTTCGCGGATGCCCAGTTTTACCCAGCCTGCAGCAGGCAATGTGTTGGGGTCAAAATAAAACAATGCGCCTTTTGGGTTTCCGCTGAACTCATTTTTTGCTGCCGGCTGGTATTGCGTGAAATTGTTTTCATCAAAATCCCTGTTTGAAACATTGCGGGTACTGTCCTGCCTGGTATTTAACGCTGCGATCTCTTTTTCAAAGGCACTATGGTCAACCGGTTTTTTATGTATGAACAAAGGAAATAAAAAAGGCAGGGCGATGCATACAGAGATCAGTATAAAAATAACGGCGATGCCTGTCCGCTCTTTACGGGTAAAGGAAAGATATCCGGGTACTGATTTTTTTTGCGGGGCCACTGTAGAGCCAAGGTACATGTACCGGTCAGTAAAAAAAAGGGAAAACCAACATCAGAAGCCGTGAAAAAAACAATTAAAATTCAGGCTGATCCTCATGGTCAGTCAAAATTAATTTCCTGGCCATCGTATGCCAATTGAATACCCTGCGGCAAATCATTATTAATGATTGTATGCCTGCCCAACTGGTGGCTGATATGCGTAAAATATCCTGTTGGCACACCCAGTTCCTGTACCATGGCAACAGCTTCACCGAGTGTAAAATGTGAGATATGGCTTTCCTTGCGCAATGCATTCAGCACCATGGCTTCGCTGCCTTTGATCTTTTCCTTTTCCGCATCATCAATTTTATTGGCATCGGTGATGTAGGTGAATTTTCCAAAACGAAAACCCAGGACCGGCATTTTTAAATGCCATACCAGTACCGGGATCACCGGTATATCGCCGATCATAAAAGGATTTCCATTGATGGTTATGATATTGAGATTGGGGATGCCGGGATATTTTTTATCGGAAAAAGCGTAGGCAAATTCCCGCTTGATCGCTTCTTCGGTCAATGAATTTGCGTAAAGATCCATCGGCTTATCCTGGTGATAGTTAAAGGCCCTTACATCATCCAGTCCGGCAATATGATCCTTATGCGGGTGGGTAAATAAAACCGCATCCAGCTTCATCACATTGGCCCGCAGCATCTGGTACCTGAAATCGGGCGTGGTATCCACCACAATGCTGGTGTTCCTGCTTTCAACGAGTATGCTTGAACGCAGCCTTTTATCCTTTTGATCGGCAGATGTACATACCGCACAATGGCACCCGATCATGGGGATACCGCTGCTGGTACCGGTACCAAGGAATGTAATTTTTAGCGGGGGGCATTGCATTTGGCAAATTTAGTGAATCGGGAATTAGGAATCAGGGATTGGGAATTGGGAGTTGGGAATTAGGGATTAGGAATTGGGAGTCGGAAATTAGGATGAATAGCTAAAGAAATTAAAGATTTGTATGGAATATGAATAAGCAGATGTTTTTAATAGCATACTGCTAACCCAATTCCCTATAACTAATTACCAATTACTTGTTACTGCTAACAGCCATCACCTCTTCATACACTTTCTGGCTTTCATGAGTGAGTGCATCCACGTTAATTTCCAGTTGCGGCATCAGGTCTGCCAGGGCGTTCATCCTCCCTTCCGTTTGAAAGAATTTATTGATCACGATCACTTTTTTATCCTGCAGAATGCAATAACCGCTTTGAAAGGTTCCTCTTTCATAACGGATCACATAGCCGCATTCTTCGGCGATCTTTTCCAGTTTTTCCAGGTTATGTGGTGTGGGTTTCATGTCTCCTAATCATGCCCCAAACCCCTACAGGGGCTTTTGGCTCTTTTTATTTTAATGCAACTTCACTTAATTGAAGAGTAATAAAAAATTAAATTTTCAACAATCGTTAATAAATAAAACATCAAGCTAACTTAAACTAAGTATAACATCTGATACAGCTTGCTCTAAAGTTCCCCCTTTCCTTCGACTCCGCTCAGGACTGGCGGAGGGGGCGGTTTATTTATTCGTCATCCGTATAACCGGCACGATCATCTCTTCGAGGCTGATACCACCGTGCTGAAAGGTATTGCGGTAATAATTTACAAAATGATTGTAATTATTGGGATAACACAGGTACAGGTCGCCCTTGGCAAAAATAAATGAAGAATTCACGTTGGGTACCGGCAACCCGGCTTCACGCGGATCCCTGAATGCCAGTACATCTTTGGCCTCATAGTTTAAATTGCGGCCATGTTTGTACCGCAGGTTGGCGGTGGTTTGCTTATCTCCGATCACCTTTGCCGGCGTATTCACCCGTACGCTGCCATGATCGGTAGCCAGGATCATGGTCAGTTTTTTATCAGATATTTTTTTCAGCGCCTGGTGCAGCGGCGAATGCATGAACCAGCTTTCGGTTATACTGCGGTAACTGGTTTCATCACCGGCCAGTTCTTTCAGCACTTCCATTTCGGTACGTGCATGGCTCAACATATCCACAAAATTGTACACGATCACATTGATGTCATTCTCCATCATGTTGTGGATATTATCCACCAACTTTTGCCCGTCGTGGTTATTGGTTATTTTGGTATAGGAATATTTCAGGTCGCCCTTGCCCATGGCCTTTAACTGCGCCTGGAAAAACACCTCTTCCGACATATTCTTGCCTCCATCCTCATCATCATTTTTCCACTGCTCCGGGAATTTTTTTTCAATATCAACGGGCATCATGCCGGCAAAAATGGCATTGCGTGCATATTGTGTGGCGGTGGGCAGTATGGAATAGAATGTTTCTTCTTCATGTATACGGAAACTTTCTGCAAAAATGGGTTGTATGGTCTTCCATTGGTCAAACCGCAGGTTATCAATGATCACAAAAAAAAGTGGTGTGCCTTTTTCCAGGTGTGGAAAAACCTTGAACTTCATCAGGTTGTGCCCCATAATGGGCGCATCGGCACTTTTGGGGTTAACCCAGGAAGCATAGTTCCTTGAAATAAATTTAAAGAACTCGGTATTGGCCTCACTTTTTTGCGACTGGAAAACTTCCTGCATTTCGGGGCTGTCGCTCTTTTTCATTTCCAGTTCCCAGTAAACCAGTTTGCGGTAGATCTCCATCCACTCGTTATAATCGGGATTGCTGTTCAAAGCCGTGAACAGGCTTCGGAATTCCTGCTGGTAGGCCGATGTGGTTTTTTCGGCAACCAGCCGCTTATTATCAATTAATTTTTTCAGGCTCAGCCAGACCTGGTTTGGATTGACCGGCTTGATGAGGTAATCACTGATCTGCGACCCGATGGCCTCGTCCATTAAATTCTCCGCTTCATTCTTGGTAATTAAAACCACCGGCAAATTGCTTTTCAGTTCCTTGATCTGCTGCAGTGTTTGCAGGCCCGTGATGCCCGGCATGCTTTCATCCAGCAACACCACATCAACTATATTGTCCTTTACATATTCCACCGCATCAAATCCATTGGTCTTGGTCTGCACTTCGTATCCTTTGTTCTCCAAAAACATCACCTGCGATGTAAGGCTGTCAATTTCATCATCAACCCAAAGAATTTTAGCTACGCTCATGTAAAAGGTTTAAAGTTTAAAGTTAAAGGTTTGAGGTTTTGGGCCTGCCGGTATCGAAAGTCATTTTCGGGATATCCCTTTTTGCTTTCATAACTGAAAAAGGAAATGCCCGAATCGTATCATTTCCCGGATATGTACAAATTTAATTTTTTATATCAATGATGCTGTGCTTTATTTAGCTTTGTACAACTTTTAACAAATAACGGTCATGCTTCAGGCATTACTGCAAACAAAAATCTTCAAACAACTGACCTTTAATGCCTTTCAGGAAAATTATTAACGACCCGGTGTATGGTTTTATTACTATTGACGATGAACTGATATACCAGGTTATTGCCCATCCTTATTTTCAAAGGCTGCGCCGCATCAGCCAGATGGCCATGGCAAACCTGGTGTACCCCGGCGCCGTTCACAGCAGGCTGCACCATGCATTGGGCGCCTATCATTTAATGGGCATTGCCTTGCAGGAATTAAAGAACAAGGGTGCCACCATTTCGGCCGAAGAAGAACAGGCTGCTAAAATTGCGATCCTCTTGCATGACATTGGCCATGGCCCCTTCAGTCATGCATTAGAACATGTATTGATAGAGAGCATACATCATGAAGACCTATCCTTAATGATCATTAAGGAACTCAATAAACAGTTCAACGGCAAACTGAACCTTGCGCTGGATATCTTTACAGACCGGTACCAAAAAAAATTCCTGTACCAGCTCATCAGCGGCCAGCTGGATGTGGACCGTATGGATTATTTGAACCGCGACAGTTTTTTTACAGGCGTAAATGAAGGCGTGATCGGGTATGACCGTATTTTAAAAATGCTGACCGTTCACCAGGGCGAACTGATGGTTGAGGAAAAATCCATATATTCAATTGAAAAATTCCTGGTGGCACGCCGCCTCATGTACTGGCAGGTGTACCTGCATAAAACGGTTTTATGTGCCGAGCAAATGCTGCAGCGCATCATTAAAAGAGCCAAATACCTGAAAGCCGCCACGCAACAGCCCCTGCATAATTTTATTACCCAACCCCTGCATTCGGTAACCCTGGAGGAATTCTGCAACCTGGATGATTATGATGTCCTGGCTGCCATTAAGGGCTGGCGCCATCATGAAGACAAAATATTATCGGTCCTTTGCAATGGAATTATTAACCGGCAATTGCTGAAAGTTCAGTACTTTGCCAACCCGGTTGATGAGAATTTGGTACAGGAAAAAATGGCTGAGGCTTGTACCAGATTTAATATAAATACCGGGGAAGCAGGCTGGCTGGTATTTACCGGCGAAGTGAGCAGCAGTACCTATAACCTCGAAGAAGAACACATTCATATCCTGTTTAAAGATGGTACCGTAAAGGACATTTCAGAAGTAGACAATGCCCTGATAAATCAAAACCTGATGGGCAAGGTTAAAAAATATTACATTTGTTATGCCAGGTGACCCGTTCTCATTACCGGTACAAAGTAAAAGCACTGTTAAAAACAACCATGAACAATTAACCATTAACCCAATTATGCATTTTACCGCTGCTCAGATAGCAACCATTATAAATGGCAACATAGAAGGTGATGCCGGCACTCCGGTAACTTCTTTTGGCAGGATCGAAGATGCTGAAAAAGGCCAGCTGGCTTTTTTATCAAATCCCAAATACGAAGAATTTCTATACAATACCAAAGCCTCTATTGTTATCATTAATGAGCAACAGGAGATCAGGCAGCCGATCACCACCACCGTTATAAAAGTACCTGATGCCTATTCGGCTTTTGCATTGTTGCTGGATAAATACCAGCAGATACAACGGCAACAGTTACACGGCATACAGGAGCCTTCACACATTGCAGCAACCGCCAAGATCGGTGAAAACGTTTTTATAGGAGCCTTTGCTTACATCGGGGAATATGTGACCGTAGGTAAGTCAGTTAAAATTTACCCCAATGCCTACCTGGGCAATCATGTACAGATCGGAGAGAATTCGATCATACACCCGGGGGTAAAGATCTACCATGACTGTATAATCGGCAAAAATGTGACCATCCATGCCGGTACCGTGATTGGCAGCGATGGGTTTGGATTTGCGCCACAGTCTGACGGTACCTTCAAAAAAGTCCCCCAGATCGGTAACGTAGTGATTGAAGATGGCGTGGAAATAGGCGCCAATACCACCATTGACCGTGCCACGATCGGCAGTACCCTGATAAAATCCGGCGCCAAACTCGACAACCTCTTACAGATCGCTCACAATGTGGAAGTAGGCAATAACTCGGTGATCGCAGCACAAAGCGGCATCAGCGGCAGTACCAAGATCGGGAATAATGTAATGATCGGTGGCCAGGTAGGCATAGTTGGCCATATAAAAATTGCCGACGGCACCAGGATCAACGCACAAAGCGGTGTGAGTAAATCTATTAAAAACCCCAACACGGCAGTTACCGGGTCGCCTGCGTTTGATTATACAGCAGCCCTCAGGAGCCAGGCAGCCAGCCGCAATTTGCCCGGCCTGGAAAAACGGGTACTGGAACTTGAAAAACAGCTGAAGGCCCTCATGGAAAAATCAACCCGCAAAGGTTCAGCCTGAACTTTTTTATACCCGGATTTGTCATACAACTTATATCGTACCAGGAGTTAACATTTTCTTTTCTGCACAGGCTTAAAAAATAAAATACCTTTGCGTGTTATAAATAACACACTTGACAGAAATACCTTACCCATAGTTTAAAAATATTTTTTTGAGAATCCTCTTACATAGCATCTTCCTTTTCGTTTTTATTTTTTTTGCATCGCTGACTTTTGCACAGACTTTTTCCCTGTCCGGTACCGTAATTGACGGCCATACCAAAGAGCCGGTCAGTTATGCTTCGGTTTATTTTGCCGGGTCGGGCATCGGGAAAACAACCGACAGTTCGGGTAAATTTTCATTTAACCTGTCTAATTTTAAAGAGGATACCTTAAAAGTGAGTTTTATCGGGTTCGAGATCTACAAATTACCCATAACGCGTTTACAGCATAACAGCACGCTTGCTATCCAGTTGGAAAGGGGCGGAGCAAAAAACGAAGTGGTGATCAAAGCCAAATGGAACCGCGGGCTGTTCCTTTGGAAAAAGATAATGAGTAAGAAAAAGCAGTACAACAGGTATGATCTTGCCAATTTCAGTTACGAAGCCTACAATAAGCTTGAAATAGACATCAAGAACTTCAACGCAGATAAGGCCAAAAAGAATTTTTTGCTGAAAAACTTTTCTTTCATTTTTGACAATATCGACAGCACATCTGAAGCCGTTCCTTTTTTACCGGCGTATTTAATCGAAAGCGTGAGTGATTATGCCTATCAAAGCAGCCCCAAAAAATTTTCCGAGAATATAAAAGCCAGTAAAACCACCGGCTTCGACAATGAAAGTTTCAGCAAACTGCTGGGTGTTATGAACCAGAATGTAAGCATCTACAGCAATTTTGTGAACGTGATGGACAAGGATTTTATCAGCCCCTTTAATGACCGGGCCGATGCTTATTACATTTTTACGGTACCTGACACACAGGTCATTAACGGGAGCAAACTATACCATTTTGTATTCAGGCCAAAACGTGCCGGGCAAAATACTTTTGAAGGGGATGCCTGGGTAACGGAAAAAACATTCCAGATCCGGAAGATCTCTTTATACCTGGGAAAGGATGCCAACATTAATTATATAGACCGCATCAGTGTTTTCCAGGAGTATATCCCCATCAACGATTCTGTGATCTTCTTAAACCGGGATAAGTTCTTTGCCGATTTCAGGGTGCTGGGAAAGAACTCGCTCACACTCATAGGCCGCAAAACCACATCCTATAAGGATATTGTGATCAACAGCGATTCATTAACAGCAGTTTTTAAGGAGCAGCATATTGAAGAAGTGGTTACCACAGAAAAAACAGTTACACAGCAATCTGATTCTGCCTGGACCGGGCTGCGGCATGATACCCTGTCAAAAAATGAAAAGGCAATTTATGAAACCATAGACAAGCTGCTGGAAATGCCCAAATTTCAAAAGCTGCAGCGCAATTTAAAATTTTTAGCAGGTGGTTACCGCGATGTCGGCAAATTTGAAATTGGACCCTGGTTCAACTGGATCAGCGGCGATACGGTTCAGGGCACCAGGTTCAGGTTTGACCTGGGTACCAATAAAAAATTATTTAAAAATATTTACCTGCATGCTTACCTGGCCTATGGCACCCGGGATAAAAAATTTAAAGGGCAGGCGGAAGCCTACTGGATCATACAAAGGGCCCCAAAAAGGGTTCGTTTGCACATTTCCTGGCAAAACGATATTGATAACGGCATCAGCCAGGTTGGCGAAGTAAGCCAGGATAATATTTTTTCACTGGCCATCCGCAAACCCAACGTAACCCGCAAATTCGTAAATGTAAAGGATATCCGTTTTGAAGTGTTTAATGAACTGGGCAAAGGTTTTTCTACAGAATGGTTTGTGAGCCACCGGCAATATGTACCCCTGCTCAACCTGCCGGCATTGTCGGCTTTCCCGGTTAACAAGGGCACATCGCTTACCAATTTTGAACTCTCCCTTAAACTGCGGTTTGCATACCTGGAAAGATTCATCGAAACGGATTATAACCGCTATACGTTGGGCACCAAATACCCCATAGTGGAATTGATGCTTGGCAAAGGGATCGCCGGTGTATTCAACAGTGCCTACAATTATACCAAGTATTCGCTGACCATAAAGGATTTCATGAAAATCTCTCCGTACGGAACCATTACCTATAAAGTGTATGGTGGAAAAATTACAGGTGCCATGCCGTTTACCAACCTGGAAAATCACCCGGGCAATGACCTTTTTTACTATGGCCGCAATGTGTATAATCTCATGAACCGGTTCGAATACCTGAGCGACCAGTATGCAGGTGTAAACGTTGAACACAATATCGGTTCGGGCATATTCCGTTTCATCCCGGTTACCCGTAAATGGAAATGGCGGCAGTTCTGGAACGTGAAAGCGCTTTGGGGCTCATTAAATAATGAAAATAATATCATCAACAATAAAACCGGCACCTTTAAAACCCTGAATGGTAGGTCATATGTTGAAGTTGGTACCGGAATAGATAATATCCTGAAAGTATTGCGCCTCGATTTTATCTGGAGGCTTTCACCTGCCCCTTCCTATGCCGGCACGAAATCACAGTTTGGCATTTTTGGAAGTTTCCAGTTCCAGTTTTAGTAACACAGGGTTATTACCGTTTTTGCGGAGTACCGCCCTTTTTTAATTAAATGAGATAGTTTTCCATATTTTTGTAGCTATGGAGCTGAAGAAAGCAAACGTTCATTTTCAACATACGATCAGGGAAGAATTAACCATTGCCGGTGCCGGGATACATACCGGCGCGGCGGTTACCATGAAATTAAAGCCTGCAGAACCCAACACAGGTATCCATTTTAAAAGGGTTGACCTGCCTGAAAAACCACTCGTTAAAGTAGATGTTGACAACGTGATCGAAACCAACCGCAGTACAACCATTGAAGTGAACGGCGCCCGGGTGAGTACGATTGAGCACCTGATGGCAGCCCTGGTAGGCATGCAGATCGATAATGTTCTGATAGAAATAGACGGTGAGGAAGTGCCCATTCTGGATGGCAGTGCCAGGCCTTTTGTAGAAGCACTTGAAATAACAGGAACCAAACAGCAGGATGCGCCAAAAATATATTATGATATCCAGCACAACATCACTTTTATTGATGAAGAAAAAAAAGTGGAGATGGTGGCCCTGCCCTATCATGGATTCCGGATCAATACGCTGATCGATTTTAATTCACCGGTTTTGGGTACCCAGCATGCCGACCTGAAAAACATCTCCGATTTCAATGAACAGATATCCTCCAGCCGCACTTTTTGTTTTTTTCATGAACTGGAGCAACTGCTGGCAAACAACCTGATCAAAGGTGGAGATATCAACAATGCTATCGTGGTGGTTGACAAACCCGTTACGGATGAGCAGGTACAGCGTATATCCAGGGTATTGAATAAAAAAGATGTTCAGGTAAGTACAGAAGGGATATTGAACAACCTGCAGCTGCGTTTTCCCAATGAACCGGCCAGGCATAAATTACTGGATGTGGTTGGCGACCTGGCACTGGTGGGTTTCCCGTTCCGGGCACATATCATTGCCAACAGGCCCGGTCATTCTTCCAATGTAAAATTTGCCAAAAAGATAAAAGAGCATATCAAGAAGATAAAGAACAAACTGGATATGCCCAAATACGACCCCATGCAGGCACCCCTGCTTGATATACATGCCATTGAAAGAATATTGCCGCACCGCTATCCTTTTTTACTGGTTGATAAAGTGATGGAGCTGACTGAGAACCATGTAGTGGCTGTAAAAAATGTAACTTACAACGAACCTTTTTTCCAGGGGCATTTCCCCGGAAACTGTGTAATGCCTGGCGTTTTACAGATAGAAGCATTGGCACAGGCCGGAGGTTTCCTGGCCATACCCCGCGATACAGAAGATCAATATGATACCTATTTTTTAAAAATAGAAAACTGTAAATTCAAGCAGAAAGTGATACCCGGGGATACCATGATCTTAAAGATGGAATTATTAAGGCCGATCCGCAGGGGGATCTGCGAAATGAAAGGAACAATATACGTAGGAGAAAAACTGGTAGCCGAAGCTGTTTTGGTTGCACAAATTGTAAAAAGAACCAAAGAGGTAAGTAATGATTAATTCACTAGCATACATAAGCCCTGGTGCTGCCATCGGAAAAAATGTGAAGATAGACCCATTTGCCGTTGTACAGGACGATGTAACCATTGGCGATGATACCCATATCATGTCAGGTGCCGTGATCATGTCGGGAACCAGCATTGGAAAAAACTGTATAATATATCCCGGGGCCGTATTGGGTGCTGTTCCCCAGGACCTGAAGTTTGTTGGCGAAAAAACAACGGTTGAGATCGGCGACCATACCACGATCAGGGAATGTGTAACCATTAACAGGGGCACAAAGGACAGGTGGAAAACAGTGATCGGAAACCATTGCCTGCTGATGGCTTACTCGCATGTGGCGCACGACTGCATACTGGGCGACCATGTGATACTGGCCAACGCGGTACAGCTGGCAGGGCATGTGGAAGTTGGCGAATATGCCATTATCGGAGGCCTTTGCGGCGCATCACAGTTTACCCGCATCGGCAAACACACTTATATCGCCGGCCAAACTGCTATCAGCAAGGATGTGCCACCCTTTATCAAGGCAGGGCGCAACCCCATTTTTTATGTTGGGGTAAACTCGGTCGGGCTTCAAAGAAGGGGATTCAGCAAAGAAAGCATCAATGAAATACTGGAGATATACCGCAATATCTATTACAAAGGCCTCAATATTACCCAGGCCATTGAATTCATAGAACAAAATCTTCCCGAAGGCAAAGAAAAAACAGATATCATTTCTTTTATTAAGGCCAGCGAAAGAGGCATTATAAAGCAGTATACCAAAGAAGAAACTGATGAAGATTAGTTTGCAGAATGTGGGCAAACGTTTTAACCGGGAGTGGATCTTCCGACACTGCAGTTATGAGTTTTTACCCGGTAAAAATTATGCCGTTACCGGCCCCAATGGCTCCGGAAAATCTACCCTGCTGCAGGTGATCGCCGGCGCCACCCTGCACAACGAAGGCACTGTTGAATATAAAACAGATCCAGCATCCGATATCCAGCATCCGGTATCCGGCGACCGTTCCTACCAAATGATCTCCATCGCAGCCCCCTACCTGGAACTGATCGAAGAGATGACCGCACTGGAAATGCTTGCCTTTCATTCAAAATTTAAACCCCTGATACCTGCTTTACAGATCGAAGACATGCTGCAGGTTGTTGGACTGGAAAATGCCGTCAACAAACAGATCCGGTATTTCAGCAGCGGGATGAAACAACGGTTAAAACTGGCCCAGGCTTTTTTCAGCAATACACCGGTTCTTTTATTAGATGAACCAACCACCAATTTAGATGCAGACGGCATTGCCTTGTACCACAACCTGGTGAGCAATTACACAAAAGAAAAACTCGTGATCGTCAGCAGCAATGTAAAACAGGAATATGATTTTTGTGAAGAGGTGATCGGGATCGGCCAATATAAATGATACTTCTTAATACCGGCGGTACATACAACAACAGCAGTGTACACCTACCGCCTGCTCGCTATCAGCAAATTCAGATCGGTAAATTTCAGGTCGAACCTTTCGCTTAAATAAAAATTGGTCAGGCTTCCCTTAAATAAATAAATGCCGCTGCGGATATTGATCTTATGCCATACAATGTTATCAATACCGCCGTCCTCACCGGTTTCCAGCATCAGGGGCATCAAAACATTGCTGATGGCCTGTGAGGCCGTACGGGCGAACCCGCTGGGGATATTGGGCACACAATAATGGATCACATCATATTTGGTAAACACCGGTTTTTCATGGCTGGTTACCTTGCTGGTCTCAAAACAGCCGCCGTGGTCAATACTCACGTCAACGATTACACTGCCCGGGCGCATATTGCTCACCGTTTCTTCCGTAACCACAATGGGGGTTCTGCCGGCTGCGCCACTCAGTGCGCCCACGGCCACGTCACAGGTCTTTAACTGCTTCGCCAGGATCTTTGGTTCAAGTACGGATGTCCACATGCGCACACCGATATTATTCTGCAAACGCTTTAACCGGTAAATGCTGTTGTCGAAAACCTTTACGCTGGCACCCATGGCCAGGGCTGTACGGGCAGCATATTCACCCACAATTCCGGCGCCGATGATGATCACTTTGGTTGGGGGTATGCCGCTGATCCCGCCCACCAGCACGCCTTTACCGTTATTTGTTTTGCTCAGGTATTGACCGGCGATCAGCATCACGGCACTGCCGGCTATCTCACTCATGCTTCTTACGATGGGGTTATGGCCGGTATCGTCCTTTAAATTTTCAAAACTTAAAGCCGTGATCTTCTTATCCATCATCTTCTGCAGGATATCACGTTTCATCACTGCCAGGTGAATAGGGGATATGATATACTGGCTTGGTTTCAGCAGTTCACATTCACTTTCGCTGACCGGGGCGCTTTTAACCAGGATATCACATTCAAAAACCTCTTTTTTATCATAGGCGATCTTTGCCCCCGCGTCACTGTAATCCTTATCCGTATAACTGGCGCCGTCACCTGCACCGGTTTCCACCACTACGCGGTGCCCGTTTGCGATCATCACGCCTACCGCATCCGGTGTAAGTGCTATCCTGTTTTCACTGAAAGAATTTTCTTTGGGGATCCCGATCAGCAACTCAGCCCCTTTGGGTTTGATATCCAGGGTCTCTTCCAGCGTTTCATACGTAAATGAAGAAGATACAAAGGGTTTTGACGAAGCCATAAATTATAAAATTGTAAGGCTACAAATTACAAATTTATTTTCAGCTTTCTGGTATTATCATTAACAGATGTTATTTCAATATGCAGTGTATTATCCGGGAAAATACCGGGGGCTTTCTCCGGCCATTCCACAAAACAAATATCACCCGAGTACAGGCAATCCTCAATACCCGCATTTAGGGCCTCATTTTCATCTTCAATACGGTACAGGTCCATATGATAAATGGTTTGGCCGCCCTCCCCCATGGCCCCGGGCAATGCGCCCTGTGCTTCCTTTGTTTTGTACTGGTTGATGATGGAGAACGTAGGGCTTGTGATCACATCCTGCACGCCCATCACTTCGCACAACGCATGTATAAAAGTGGTTTTTCCTGCACCCATTTCACCATGAAAAGCAAATACTTTATAACCGGCTGCCCTTGCCAGCACCATGGCTGCCGTTTCCCGTACCTGGTCAAGTGTAAAATATACCTCCATGTTGCAAAGATATTTTCCTTCATTAGTAATCAGGTCACAATATCAAAGAATAATTTTGCATTATGGAAAAAACTGAATGGAAAGTAGAAGGCATGACCTGCACCAACTGTGCACTGACCATTAACCGTTACCTTGAAAAAGAAGGATTGAAGGATGTAAAAGTAAACTTCATTGGCGGCGAGGTAAGTTTTGAGATGAACGGGAGCAAAACAAAAGAATCATTAATAAAGGGCATATCTGATCTTGGATATAAAGTGGTGGCCGACGGACAACGAAAAACGAACAATGAACAACGAAAACTTTTCTCCAACCACTTACAACGCTTCCTTTTCTGCCTGCCGTTTACCATGGTGCTGATGCTGCACATGTTGCCCTGGCATATCCCCTTTTTAATGAATCACTGGATCAAGCTGGCGATCTGTATCCCGGTTTACGTGGTGGGTATGAATTATTTTGGTGTGAGTGCCGTAAAAAGCCTGCGCCGCGGTATTCCCAATATGAATGTGCTGATCGCCATCGGTGCTACGGCGGCATTTATATACAGCCTCATCGGGAGTATTGGCAACCTGGGTATGGACTATATTTTTTATGAGACCACGGCCACCATCATTACGCTGGTTTTTTTGGGCGAATGGGTTGAGCACAGGTCAGTAGCCTCTACACAAAAGGAATTAAAAAAACTGGAAGCCCGGCAGAAAGTCATGGCCAATATGATCGCATTTGATGAGGCACATAAAGAACTGATCTTCCCGGTTGAAAATACAGCACTGCATGTGGGAGACCTGGTTCTTATAAAAACCGGTGAGCAGGTACCCATGGATTGCAGGATCCTGTGGGGCGATGTGCATGTGAATGAATCTTTATTAACAGGCGAAAGCAAACCCGTTCATAAAAGAAAAAAAGATGTGCTGATCGGTGGATCCCTTGTTACCAACGGTACCGTTAAAGCGCAGGTAACGGCAGTGGGCAAGGATACGGTGCTCAGCAATATCCTCACGCTTGTAAAACAGGCCCAGGGCGAAAAGCCCCCCATCCAGCAACTGGCCGACAGGATCAGTGCCGTATTTGTTCCTGCTGTGCTGGGCATATCGGTGCTTACTTTTTTGATCAACTTTCTCGCTTTTGATATCAGCGTTACCAATTCCTTAATGCGGAGCATTGCAGTACTGGTCATCAGTTGTCCCTGTGCCATGGGCCTGGCAACGCCTGCTGCCATAGCGGTTGGCCTGGGCCGCGCAGCCAAAAACGGCATCCTGTTCCGCAATGCCAAAAGCCTGGAACTATTTAAAAATATCAGGACCGTTGTATTTGATAAAACAGGTACATTGACCAAAGGAAACTTCCGCGTAACCGATTTCAGTTCCCTGGCATTACCTGAAGACCGGTTCAGGCACCTGGTATTCTCCATCGAAAAATATTCCAATCACCCCATTGCCAAAACGATCACGGCTGAATGGAAGGCCAATGACCCGGTAAGCTGGAAAAAAATTGAGGAGATAAAAGGACTGGGAATGAGGGCCGAAGATGCCACAGGAAATACTTACCAATTGGGTTCTTATAAAATTGCATCGGCACTAACTGATGATGCAACACATACTGCCTATTTACTGCATAATGATAAACTGGCCGGCTGGTTTGATATGGAAGATGAAATAAGGCCAGAAGCTGTGGAAGTGATCAGCTACCTGCATTCAAAAAAAATACAGACCGTTTTATTAAGCGGCGACAGCCTGGAAAGAACCAATAAAGTAGCCAAAGCTTTAGGGATCGATACCGTGTTTGCCGAAAAAGCGCCCGAAGAAAAATTGCTGATCATTGAACAACTGAACCGGGAAAACCCGGTTGCCATGGTTGGTGACGGGATCAATGATGCGCCTGCTTTGGCAAAAGCAACCATTGGTATTTCAATGAGTGATGCCACCCAACTGGCTGTACAAAGTGCACAGGTGGTGTTAATGAACAACGGTATACAGCACCTGCCTTTGGCCCTGGGTTTGGGTAAACATACATTCATCACCATTAAAGGAAATCTTTTCTGGGCCTTTATCTATAATATTGTTGCTATTCCCATAGCGGCCGCAGGTTTATTACAACCCGGCCTTGCTGCACTGGCCATGGGTTTCAGCGATGTGGTGCTGGCCATCAATTCGATCTGGCTGAATTATAAGAAAGTGGTTTGATCTTTTATTCAACCGCGTTTATTGACCAGGGAAGGCAAGCTTTAAAAGCCGCCTTCACTATTCAAAATTCACAAGAAGCCAACTGAAAAAATGATTTAATTTCAGGCTACAAATTACTCCGTTGAACATTCAGGAAATTTTAAAAACATACTGGGGTTATGACCATTTCCGGCCGCTGCAGGAAGAGATCATCCGGGCTGTGCTGGACGGGAATGATACATTGGCTTTGCTGCCAACGGGTGGCGGCAAATCCATCTGTTTCCAGGTGCCGGCCATGGCTATGGATGGTTTGTGCCTGGTGATCAGTCCGCTCATTGCTTTAATGAAAGACCAGTTGGAAGGGTTAAAACAAAAAGGGATCCCGGCTTTGGCCATATACTCCGGCATGAGTTTCCTGGAAATAAAAAAAACACTGCAGAACGCAGCTTATGGCAATTATAAATTTCTCTATGTATCACCCGAGCGGCTGGAAACCAATCTTTTTTTAGAATTTTTACCGGCGATGAACATCAACCTGCTGGCTGTAGATGAAGCGCATTGTATATCGCAATGGGGGTATGATTTCAGGCCACCGTATGTGCGGATCGCAAATCTCAGGGAACTATTGCCCGGGGTTCCGGTATTGGCACTTACGGCATCGGCTACCAAAATAGTGCAGGATGATATTTGTAATAAGCTGCAATCACCGGACTCTAAGGCTCCCCCTTCAGGGGGCTGGGGGGCTGCATGGAAGATATTCCAGCAATCTTTTGAACGGCCCAATCTTTCTTACTCGGTTTTTAATGTGCCATCCAAACAAAATAAATTACTGGAGATCTTAAAGAATGTACCGGGCACTGCCATTGTGTATTGTAAAAGCCGCAAACACACAAAAGAAATAGCAGACCTGCTCAGGTTGAATAATATCAGCGCTGATTATTATCATGCCGGTTTATCCAATGATGAGCGCAATAAAAAACAGGAAAACTGGATCAGTAATAAAACCCGTGTGATTGCAAGTACCAATGCATTTGGAATGGGCATTGATAAGCCAGGTGTACGCGCAGTTGTACATTACGATGTACCCGATTGCCTGGAGAATTATTACCAGGAAGCCGGCCGTGCCGGCAGGGACGGAAAAAGAGCCTATGCGGTACTGTTATATACCAATAAGGAACTCGAAGATCTGCAACAACAATCCGGGATCCGTTTTCCCGGTGAAGAGGTGATCAGGCAGGTGTACATTGCCATAATGAACCACCTGCAAATACCTGCAGGCAGCGGCGAAGGGATGAATTATGATTTTGACATTGCCGTATTTTCAACGGCTTTTAAACTGAATTTACTTACAGTAACCTATGCCATCAAAGCATTGGAACAGGAAGACATCATCAGCTATAATGAAGTTTTTTTTAAACCTTCAACAGTGGTGTTTACAGCCAACCGGGAAGAACTGACAGATTTTGAAAAACAACAACCGGCATTTGAAACCCTGGTGAAAGGTTTGTTGCGGAGTTATGAAGGCATTTTTGATTTCCCGGCAACCATTTATGAAAGCAAACTGGCCGGGTTTTTACAGGTAAGTGTGGATCAATTGAAAAAAGACCTGCAAAAACTTAACGAATACGGGATCATCAGTTATTCGGCACAAAAAGACAAGCCCCAGATCACCCTGCTGCAAAACAGGATGTACAGGGATAATTATTCCATTAAAACGGCTGATTACCTCAAACGCAAACAGCGTTTTGAAGAGCGGGTACAGGCCATGACCGGTTATGTAAAAATAACCACCGGTTGCCGCAGTATCCATATTGCCCGGTATTTTACCGGTTTAATAATTAAACCCTGCGGTATATGTGATCATTGTATCAACGAAAAGCTTATCCATATCTCTACTGAAGATTTCAACAGTATCAGTAACCGTGTCCTGGGAATAATAATGGAAGGCGCATTACCCGTTGATGAGATACTTGTAAACCTGAAAGGGATCAAAAAAGAAAAAATATGGAAGGTGATCGAGTACCTTTTGGCAGAAGATAAAATACTGGCGGACCGGGATGGAAACATTGCTTTACCGGAAAAACAGGACCGTTTATAAATAAAAAAAGGGACCAAGATAGAAATCTAGTCCCGCTTTAAAATCCAATATCCTATGAAAAACCGAGACGAAGATAATGGGGTTTTTACTATTATGCAACAATTTAATAAAGTATTTTACTTTTTCTGCAAAAACAACACATGAAATTAATTTTTAAAATGCATTTAAATACTTATTAATCAGCTAGTTAAGTTGTAAAATTGAGCCAATTTCTAATTTTTAAATTTGCCATTGTGATATAGAAAACTGGCCCCCTGGTACCAGGCAATAGCCTCATCTGCAAGACTGTCAATAATGTTGATCCGGGTATTCATGCCTGTAGTCATATTGGCGCTAAACATCCTGATCCTTTTTTGGGGAGATAAGATCACCAGTTTGTCGTTTTTGATAAAACCCAGGTCCTGGTAAGTACTGATAAAAGCCCGTTCATTGCCAGCCGGTAATTTAAATATATCGTAACCCAAAAACCGGCTTGTATAATTCATATTCATCAATCCCAGGATCGTTGGGTCAAGGTCTACCTGGCTAACCAACCGGCTCTCGATGGAAGGCTTGATCAATTGAGGGGCATAAATGATACATGGAATATGATAGCGGTTAACAGGCAGGTCTGTTTTCCCGGCACTTTTTGAACAGTGGTCGGCAACAATTACAAACAGGGTATTGCCGAACCAGGCCTTTTTTTGAGCGTCCTTTATGAATTTATGGATGGCATAATCAGTATACTTGACCGCACCCTCAATGGATTGATGCGTTGGAGAAATATCGATCTTCCCTTCGGGATACATATACGGCCGGTGATTACTGACCGTCATGATATGATTAAAGAACGGCTTACCATTGCTGAAACTTTTATCGCATTGCTGAATGGTGAAATCAAAAGTTGCCCCGTCATCCACGCCCCAGGCTGTTGTCAGTTGTACCAGGCTGTCGGGCATATCGCTTTTATCCAGTACCCCGTAACTGTTATTGCTGAAATATTCGCCCATATTATCAAAGAAGGAATTGCCACCGTAAATAAAATTTACATCATATCCTTTTGATTTCAATACATGTCCAATGGTAAACATGCCTTTGTTGTCGGGACGCCTTATAATGGATTGCCCGGGGGTTGGCGGTATGGCCAGGGATAATGCTTCCAGTCCCCTTACCGTCCTGGTGCCTGTTGCATAAAACCGGTTGAACCATAAACTGTAAGGGATAAGCGAATCAATATAAGGTGTTATATTTTTCGTATTCCCGAACTGCTTAAAATAATCGCCGCTAAAACTTTCAACAGTGATCAAAACGATATTCCATTTGTGTTCAGGACTGTCGTTTTTAATGGTTCGCTCAATACTTAATGGGTTGGTGCTGAATGTTGCGTTTGTTGCCTGCAGCATATTCCGCAGTATTTTAAAATTGGCCGTATCATTCCCGGTAGCATAAAACCGGTTGTAATCAATTTCATTGTTCCAGAATGCAGCGCCAAATTCATAAATACCATTGCCACCCAGTTCATTTACATAATTATTGCTGCTGGTATTTTTTAAGCGGTTATTTACCAGGAAATACCCGGCAGCCGGTACCAGCATAAATAATAAAAAGAAAACTGTCCTTTTCCCAAAACGCATACTTACGGCCTGTGAAGCAGTTAATTTTTTCCGGATTGAAAAAAGGATGAGTATTGTTGCTGCCAGCACAGCTGATGCGATCAGCGGGATGTTATACGATTCAATGATGTTCCCGATCACTTCGGTTGTATAAATCAGGTAATCAACAGCAATGAAATTATAACGTACACCGAATTCATCCCAGAAAATAATTTCACCGCCAACATTCAGTACCAGTATGAGTGTTATTATAAAGAATAGAAAAAATAAAGGAATGCGCTGCCATTTTTTCTGGTACCAGCTATCCTTCATCAGCCAGCAATACAGCGCAACCGGTATGGCGAAGAAACTGCAAGCTACCAGGTCGTAAAAAAATCCAATGAAAAAAATGCCCAGGAAACGTAAGAAGGTCAGCTCCAGGTTTGGCCAGCTAATCATTAATAAAGCAAGCCTGGTGATAAAGCTGAGTGTAAAGAGTATCAATACCAATACTGCCAGGGGGCCAAAGCGGTGTACAAAAACCTGTTGAAAATTTTTCATCGGATAAAAGTACAACTTGCCGTTTGTTCAGTTCCTGTTCTGCGTCAGCAATTCATATGATTAAAACCAGCTCTTGTTTTTTGTACTCCTGCTGCGTCCTCCCAATCCTAAAGCACCTAATAAAGAACGCACAATGGTATTACCGGCAGTACGCATCATACTTTTTACAATGGTATTGTTGGCCACTTTTTCCAACGCAGAAGGTTGCTCTTTTCCTGATTTTTTTTCAGTGGTTGCCTCTTCCTGACCAGATCTTTCTGCAGCTTCCTGCAATTTGGCCGTTAATATTTCATAGGCACTTTCACTGTCGATCACTTTATTATATTTCGCCACCATCCTGGATCCTGCATTAATGGCATTGATCTCATCATCAGTTAATACATCCATGCGGCTGCGGGGTGCACACAGCATGGTATGGGCCAATGGTGTGGGTATGCCTTTTTCATTCAGCATGGTGATCATGGCTTCGCCGATACCCATCTGCGTGATGAGGTCTTCCGTTTTGTAAAATTCGGTTTCGGGATAATTTTCTGCCGTTTGTTTGATCACTTTACGGTCGGCGGCAGTAAAAGCACGTAAAGCATGCTGTACCTTTAAACCCAGCTGCGCCAAAACTGGGGCCGGCACATCCATCGGGTTTTGGGTACAAAAGAAAATGCCGATCCCTTTGGAACGGATGAGTTTTACAATGGTCTCGATCTGCTGCAATAAAGCCGAACTGGCTTCATTGAAAATAAGGTGCGCTTCGTCGATGAACATCACCAGCTTGGGTTTGTCCAGGTCGCCTTCTTCAGGACAGCTGGCATACAGTTCGGCCAGCATCTGCAGCATGAAAGTGGAGAACAGTTTTGGTTTGTCCTGCAGGTCGGTTACCCGCAATACACTGATGATCCCACGGCCGTCATCGGCAATACGCATCAGGTCATCCACTTCAAAACTTCTTTCACCAAAGAAAATATCAGCACCCTGTTGTTGCAGTTCGATCACTTTGCGCAATATGGTACCGGTGGAAGAAGTTGAAATTTTTCCATATATCTTTTCAATTTCAGCCTTGCCTTCATCACCAATGAATTGCAATACCTTGATAAAATCCTTTAAGTCAAGCAATGGCAACCGGTTGTCATCGCAGTATTTAAAGATCAGCGCCACAACACCACCCTGGGTATCATTCAGCTCCAGTATTTTGCTCAGCAGCACAGGGCCAAATTCGCTCACGGTAGCCCTTAAGTGTACCCCATTCTGACCCGTTAATGTCATCAGTTCCACCGGGAATGAAGCCGGTTTAAATTCCATATTCAGTTTCTGGTAACGGTCCTTAATCTTGTCATTTTCGCCCCCCATAGCTGCAATTCCGCTCAGGTCGCCCTTGATATCCATCACCATTACCGGGACACTGTTATCGCTCAAAAATTCGCTGATCACCTGCAGGGTCTTTGTTTTACCGGTACCTGTTGCTCCGGCGATCAACCCGTGGCGGTTCAATGTTTTCAACGGCAGGTAAATACCGGCTTCAGGAACCACTTCCCCATCCAGTATGCCGGCTCCCAATTTAACCGATTCGCCTTTAAAGGTATAGCCCTTGTTGATG
>CAZBIK010000010.1:15002-26972 GCA_964491955.1 uncultured Ferruginibacter sp. | reverse complement strand
TATTCCTGTTACAGCCTCTATGACAATGATAAGGATTTTAAGCCATTTAATATTTCAAAAGAAGAGGCATTCAAAAAAGCAACCGGTTCATACCCGATGTCTGAACTGAATGTGGTTCAAAAAATACTGGTCAGGAGCAGGTTTGTAACCTATTTAAGTACCTTAAAGAACAAGGTCATCAGCCGGTTAAGAGGCCATTCAGCCAGTAAAAATGAACAGCAATATAAAGTAACCAAAGGTTACCTTTCCCAGTTGCGTGATTATGTAAAAGAAAATAAGGCCGAATTGGTCGTTCTGGTTATCCCGGCTTTCCAGGATATTGCTAAAAAAGGGCCCCATTATTTAAATGCCTTAAAAATGCTGGACGAATTGTCGATCCGTTACGTTGACCCGTATGCAGGATTAACGGAAAATGATTATTTAAAAATTGACGGCGGGCACTGGAAAAACAATGGACATATACAGGCAGGCAACCTGCTGAGTAAATATTTGCAGCAAAGTATTGGAAAAGAAGCAATTCCTGCCGATCAAAAATAGCCGGTTCAAATATAAATAACTGCGGGCTGTACAGTATAACAAGTTGATCTATACAAACCTTAATAAACATTGATCAGAAAAAATAAATCTTCGGTTGAAAACCTGCTTACCCTTACTAAGCAACAGGAATCAAGCATTGGCTTTTTCTGGTATGGCTTCGCCATCTATATACTGTTTTTTTTCCTGGCATCGGCCGAAACTTCATTTCTGAGCCCGGCCAGTTGCCAGGGTTTTCAGATCATAGGATTTGGTTTGATGGGTCTCGGTGGCGTTGGCCTTATGAAGTTTAAATTCGACAGCAGCTACCTGAAAACACTTTTTATCATCAACCTGCTTTATTCCATTACCATTGTGCTTAGAGGTTCTGAATACGACAAGGATGCCCTTAAACAGATGTTCCTGGATATTACTTTTGGCATATTGCCATATTTTGCTTCTGTGGTAATACTGCTTCCCAGGAATATAACGCACTATAAAAAAATATTTTTTGTACTGTTGATACTCAGCTTTTTTTTTATGGTGGGAGTTGTCATGTTTTTTGATATCCTGCGTGATTATGACCGGCTGAATTTAATAAGCCAGGGGCTGGTTGAAAACCTTTCCACCCTGCTGTCATTACCCATTGGATTTTTAATCCTTAATTATGTTTATCATACCGGTAAAAAGGCCCTGCTTGGATTGGGGATAAAAAATCTGTATGCACTTTTTATCATCCTGGTAACGATCTATTTTGCCATTTTCAGGGCAAGAAGGGGCCTGATATTCATGTGTGCAAGTACAATTGCCTGCTTTGCCATGATCTATATCATCAGCACAAAAAGAACCATGCTGATCATAGGCATGGCGGTTATTTTTGCTGCCGGAGGCTCTTATTACCTTACCAATGTAAAAACCCCGGCCATGTTCAATTATCTTCTTGACAGGGGTGATTCGGATACCAGGACCGGTGTGGAGGTTTACATGTATGCAGATATGTCGCCGGTTGACTGGGTGATCGGCAAAGGTATTAAAGGCAGTTATTATTGCCCCGTTGTAGATAATGTAAATGATGCCGAAGGCCTTGGGTACAGGGATAATATTGAGACCGGTTATTTACAGATCATTTTGAAGGGAGGAATAATCAGCCTGGCTTTATTGCTGCTCATGTTCTTCCCTGCTGTGTATAAAGGATTTTTTAAATCGAGGAATATCCTGTCCAAAGCAGCTGCCATGTGGATCCTGTTGTGGATCATTTACCTGTATCCTTCAGGAGGCATGGTATTTAATATGAATTATGTGCTGGTCTGGATATCGGCAGGCATTTGTTATTCTGACCAGATCAGGAACCTTTCCGATGAAACAATAAAAACCTATTTAGAATCTTAAAATAATAATGTTAAATCAAAACGGGGTACAACCGTTCGTTTATAATATGCAGTTACCTAAAGTTTTAATTATTGGCCAGCCCTTTAACAACAACAGCGGAGGCGGGATCACGCAGGCAAATCTATTTGCCGGCTGGGACAAGGATAAAATTGCGGTGGTTTGTACCGATCACATGTTCAATAACCTGAACCCGGGAATCTGTGATACCTATTATGTGCTGGGCAGTGAAGAATACCAGTGGTCATTCCCTTTTAATTTATTGCAGCGTAAAGTGAGTTCCGGTGTGAGGAAGGTCAATGAAAATATGGGTACAGCTTCATCAACTTCTTCAAAAGCCAGGCTAAGAACAAAAATAATCGATCAGTATTTTTATCCTTTCCTGGAATACATCGGGCTTTTTCACCGCATGTCACGGATCAGGTTGTCAGGCAAATTGTGTGCATGGATTGATGCGTATGAACCCGACCTGGTGTATGCACAGGCATCCTCCCGTGAATTTGTTTTGTTTTGCAGCCTGGCGCATGATCACATAAAAAAGCCAATGCTTTATCATGTAATGGACGACTGGCCGTCCACCATCAGCCAGAAAGGGCCATTCAAAAAATACTGGCACAATAAGATCGACATGGAGTTAAGGGAACTGCTGAACAGGGCTACCATACTGTTAAGCATCAGCCATGCCATGGCCAGGGAATACAAAAAGCGGTACGGGAAAGATTTTACCACATTCCATAATCCCATTGATATTGATTTCTGGAAAAGCCACCAGCGGAATACATATGAACTGGGTGCAAACCCTGTAATACTGTATGCAGGCAGGATCGGCACAGGCATTCAAACAAGCCTGGAATCACTGGCTGAAGCCGTTGACAAAGTGAACGAGGCATTACAAACTTCGGTGCAGTTTGTGTTGCAGACAAAAGACAAACCGGCATGGACCGGAAAATACAAATGTGTGAAGCACAAAGCAATGGTTGCATACAGTGAGCTTCCAAAAGTTTTTGCTGAAGCCGATTTTCTTTACCTGCCCTATGATTTTTCTGCGGAATCGATCCGGTTCATAAAATATTCCATGCCTACCAAAGCGCCGGAATATATGGTCAGCGGAACACCCGTGATCGTTTTTGGCCCGGGCGAAACAGCACTCGTGGAAGATGCCGTGCAGAACAAATGGGCGATGACCGTAACGGAGAATAATACCGGTTTACTGGCAGAAGCAGTGGCCTCATTGGTGAAAGATATCAACCTGAGAAAACAAATAGCGGAAAAAGCGATCAGCATAGCAGAAACGAATTATAATTCTGTAAAAGTGCGGAACCGGTTCAGGGATTTGATCACATCCCTGGTCGTTAAAGAAAAAAACAATGACTGACAAGGGTATCCATATCATGATAATGGGGGTTTCCTGTTTCGACGGGATGGCAGGGTCTACCCGGGTGAGAAACCTTTTTGCGCCACTCATCAGCAAAAACCTGCTGCAGGCAGGCAACCTTATTTACAGCACAGATAATAAAGTACCTATTGGAAAAGAAGGAAGGTTAAATAATATAAACTTCCGCATCATCGGGTTCAGGCTCAGTAACCCATTCTCCATTTTCAGTTTCTGGGGAAAGGGAATGTCGTTCCTGGGGAAAAGCAAGTTGGCCGGCGCAAAGAACATCATTTATAATTACAACTACCCCGATCTGAAGAACATCGTTTTTTTAATATACGGGAGAATGATCGGGTATTCGATCGTATTTGATATTATTGAAGACAACCGCTTTGAAGCACATGTCAGTTTTATCAATAAGGTCAGGATCAAAACATCACTGGTACTTTTCAAACTGTCGAAGTATTTCACCAAAGCCTATGTGGCCATTTCCGATCACCTGTACAACAGGGCAGTGGAAAATACAAATGGGAAAATTCCCGTGTACCTGGTACCGATAACCGTAAACCTGGATTATTTTAATGTACACAGCAAACCGGTAAATGAAAACGACCTGAAAATTTTTTATGGCGGCTCTTTTGCACCCAAGGACGGGCTGGAATACCTGCTTGATGCCTTTGAAGAAGTAAGTAAAAAGAACAGCCATATCAAACTTATTCTAACCGGGCTGGGCAACCCGGCCGACGTGGATAAGATCAAAACAAAGATCGCCGCATCAGCAGCAAAGGAAAGGATCCTCTTTAAAGGCTTTTTAAGCACCGAAGAATATTATGCAACATTGAACAGTTGCGATATTTTTTGCATGACGAGGGTCAATTCTAAATTTGCCAATGCAGGCTTCCCTTTCAAGCTGGGAGAATTTCTTGCTTCAGGTAAAGGTGTGATCGCCACAAAGGTTGGTGATGTTACCAAATACCTGCACCATGAAGAGAATGCATTATTGATAAACCCGGATTCGGTCCAGGAAATTGTACATGCTTTGTCGGTGTTCATAAATGATCCCGGTAAAATAAACACATTGGGGGCAGCAGCAAGAAAAACAGCAGAAACCAATTTTGATTCTGAGAAGGTAAGCATGGAGTTGATGTCTGTTTTCAATTCCATTTAAAACACGATTATAAAAGATGAAGATATTATTTGGCTTACACGGCACCACGCATACCGAGATCGCACAATCGGAGATTGATGCATTCCGGAATGCCGGCGCAGAAACGGAAGCCTGTGCTTATGGCAACTGGGGTACGGCCAATGGGATGCTCAACAGCCTGAAACTGGTTTTTCAGAATGCCCGGGACCTGAAAAAAAAGGCCGCCATACAGAAAACCGATATTGTTTACCTGAATACAGCATTTGATCTTAAAACACTGGTCAGGGATTCGATAACCATGTTCATTTTAAAAAGATACGACCGGAATCTAAAGATCGTACTCAAATTTCATGGTTCGGAAAGCGATGTGGTATTTTCAAAAAGCGTACTTAAAAATTATGTTTTGCGTAAAGCCAGCCTGTTGCTTACTTTATCCAGTGAAGAGCGGAATAATTTCCTGCAGATCGGTGTTCCCCCCGGAAAGGTACAGGTAACGGCCAATGTGATCCAGAAAGACCTGTATGTAACCGATCCGGAATTTAAAAAAAGGGAAGGCCTGTCACCGGAAACAAATGTGCTTTTATTTGTTGGCCGCTTTATGCATGAGAAAGGGATCCTGGACCTGGTAGAGGCCTGCAGGCTGTTAAAAGAGGCAGGGGTGAATTTCTGCCTGTTTTGCCTGGGTAACGGTCCATTGCTGGAAGACGTTAACAGTCTTATCAGTAAATATGGGTTAAAAGATCATATTAAATTGCCGGGCCATATACCTGAAAGCGAAACAAGGCGTTATTATGCAAATTGTGATGTACTGATCCTGCCTACTTACCACCAGGAAGGCTTCCCGATGGCTGTTTTCCAGGCCGTAGGTGCCGGCCGGCCTGTGATCACAACCAGGATCAGGGCTGCTGCGGACTATATGGTGGAAAATGAACATTGCCTTTGGGTGGAGAAAAAAAATCCCCGCCAGGTATATGAACAGGTATTTGCACTGGTTAATAATAAACCATTGCAGGAAAGAATGAGAGTTAATAATTTAGCGCTGGCTGAACAATTTACTGCCGAAAGAATAGTGGGCAAACTGTTGGAGTATTTTAAAACATTGACATCGTAAATATTAATACATGTGCGGATTAGCCGGATTTATTGGGTTTAAAGATAATGCTGAACTGGCGGAAAAAGCCAATAAAATTCAGCAACACCGGGGGCCGGACAACCAGTCTGTGTGGCACGACGGTTATATTGCTTTTGCCCACCAGCGCCTGTCGATCATCGACCTGAGTGAAGCAGCAAACCAGCCTTTGCATAAAAATGACCTGGCCGTAATCTTCAACGGTGAGATCTATAATTATAAAGAACTGCAGGCCAAACTGATCAGTGAAAAACAGGTGCAGTTTCAAACTTCTTCCGATACGGAAGTGGTGCTCGAAATGTACAAACATTACGGGCCCGGTTGCCTGAATTATTTCCTGGGCATGTTTGCCTTTGCCGTTTATGATAAGAACAGCAATGAATTATTTATCGCAAGAGATCATTTTGGGATCAAGCCATTATTCTACACCCAGGTAAATGGCGCATTCGCTTTCAGTTCAGAATTGAAAACCCTGGTTACGATACCCGGGTTCAACAAAAAAATAAATGCAAAGTCACTGGTAAGTTGTTTGAATTATATATGGATATCGGGCAATGAAACCATGTTTGATGGTTGTTTTAAACTGCCACCGGCTCATTACATGACCTACAGCAAAACATCGGGAATTAAGCTGGTCAAATACTGGGAACTGGAAGAAAAAGATGTAAGCGGAGGAGCTGCAGATATAAAAAGCACGGCAGATGATGTGGCAAACATCATCGAATCATCGGTGAAACGCCATATGGTGGCCGATGTGCCGGTGAGTTGTTTTTTAAGTGGCGGACTGGATTCATCATTGATCTCTGTACTTGCCCAAAAGAGCAATGCGCATTTGTCAACGTATACCATCGGAACAGGAGACAAAGACAAGGCCGTAGAAAAAATGCCGGATGATGAAAAGTATGCTGCCTTGCTGGCAGAAATGCACCATTTTGATCACCATGTGATAAAGATCAGCCCGGATATTATCAAAGACCTGCCGCATATGGTGCGCCACCTCGATGAACCAATTGGCGATCCGGCAGCCATTAATACTTACCTCATCTGTAAGGCGGCAAGGGAAAAAGGAGTTAAGGTGTTATTGTCCGGCATGGGTGCAGATGAAATATTTTTTGGTTACCGCAGGCAAAAAGCAACGCTCATGGCTATTCGCTTCAACCAGTTGCCCAAACCGGTAAAATACCTGGTCGGTAAAGTGGTGGGAATGCTGCCGGTAAAGATATCCGGGAAAGGCTTCAAATTCGGCCGCTGGGCCAAACGATTCATGAGTTTTGCTACCATGCCGCTCAATGAAGCATACATGAGAAGTTATTCTTACTATGATACCAACGAGCTGAAAGAACTGGTAAAGCCTGATTACTGGAGCGGAATTGATGCGATCAATAAAGAGCATGAAGAAAAATTCAACGCCAGATTCAAAAACGACCCCATCAACCAGATATGCAATACTGATATCAGCATGTTCATGCTGTGCCTTAATTTAACATATTCAGACAGGGCTTCCATGGCTGCTTCGGTGGAAGTAAGGGTTCCGTTCATTGACAGGCTGGTTGTTACCAAAGCAATGGAAATACCCGGCAGCCTTAAAATAAAAAAGGGCATTTCAAAATTCATATTGAAGAAAGCGGCAGAAAAATGGCTGCCGGAGAAGATCATATACAGGCCCAAAGCATCCTTTGGCGCTCCCATCCGCTCCTGGATTTCAAACGAACTGCGGGGGATGGTGGATGAATTGCTGAGTGAAGAGTCAGTTACAAAAAGGGGCCTTGTAAATTATGCCGTAGTTAAAAAATTAATTGCAGACGACCGTAACGGAACGGCTGATAATGCATACCAGGTATATCAACTGCTCACACTGGAACTGTGGTGCAGGGAATACCTGGATGCTCACCAAGGATACCAAACACTAAACGTACAGATCAATGAAAAGCAACAATACGTTTCATAGCGGGGTGCTGCAGCCTTTTCAGATGGTTTCGGAAAAGTATGCGGCCAGTAACGCTTTTTGCATAAACGAGGTTTTTTATTCCTACAAACAGCTTGGTGAAACCATCTCGGCGATCAGGGCTTCTGTAAAAACACTGCGGACGGATAATATCAATGTTGGCCTGGTGGCAAATGATGATCTGGAAACCTATGCGGCCATCTTAGCGCTCTGGCTGGAAGGAAAATGTTATGTTCCTGTAAACCCCGAAACTCCTGCAGAGCGCAACAGGAATGTATTGGCACAGGCCGGGGCAACTGTTGTCATTGATTCATCAGAACAGGTTTTGTTTCCGGAATTGAATGTCATCCGGTCAAAGGAACTTACCTTCAGCAAACCTGATCTTGAACCGGTACCCGTTGCAGATGATGTGCTGGCTTATATTTTCTTCACATCCGGTACTACCGGTGTTCCCAAAGGAGTACCCATCAGCAGGGCTAACCTGGCTGGATTTATAAAAGCATTTTTTGAGCTGGGGATCACCATGGACCCATCTGACAAATGCCTGCAGATGTTTGAACTTACGTTTGACCTGTCGGTCATGTCTTACCTGGCACCATTGCTGAGAGGCGCCTGCGTATATACCATTCCAAAGAATAAAATAAAATTCAATTACATAGCCGACCTGCTGGATGATCACCAGCTTACTGTTGCATTGATGGTTCCTTCCATCATTCATTACCTGCGGCCTTATTTTGATGAGATCAGCTGCAGCAGCATGAAATTCAGTTTGTTCTGCGGGGAGGCGCTTCCATTGGATGTTACCGGCGAATGGGCTGCCTGTGTACCCAATGCAAGGATCATGAATGTATATGGACCTACAGAAGACACCATTTTTTGTACGCATTATACTTATAGCAGGGATGGTCAAAATAAAGCTTCCAATGGTTTAATGTGTATCGGCAAAGCCATGAACGGAACCTTTACGATCATCATTAATGATAATAAAGAACCTGTCGGGGCCGGTGAAAAAGGAGAATTGTGTTTAGGCGGAGTGCAGCTGACCCCCGGCTACTGGAAGAATGATGAAAAGAACAGGGAAACTTTTTTCCAGGCCATGTATAATGGTGCATCTGAAAGATTTTATAAAACAGGTGACCTCTGCCTTGCCGATGAAGAAGGCGATATCATGTACCTGGGAAGAATAGATTCGCAGGTAAAAGTACAGGGCTTCCGTGTAGAGTTATCCGAGATCGAATTCTTTGCCAAGGAGTTTTTGAATAAAGTGAATGCCGTGGCCATTGCATTCACCAACCAGCTTCACAATACTGAAATTGGAATGGTGATAGAATCAGCAGCATTCGACACCCGGCCCCTGCTTGAATATATGAAGACCAAAATGCCGGGATACATGATCCCCACGCAAATGCGGTTCACAGATTTGTTTCCATTGAATACAAATGGAAAGATCGACCGGAAACTGTTAAAAGAAAAATTTTAAACAATGAAGCTTGTAGTTTTTGGAGAAGATATGTATACAGCAGCCGTGATCGAATCGCTGGTAAATGCAGGACATAACGTTTCATTGCTGGTTACACCGGAAAGTGTAACATCAAATTTTAAAATACTGAAAGAAATTACAGGGAGATATAACATTGAATTCCTGCGAACAGGCAATATAAACTCGGATGTAGTGATTGAAAAGATCAGGGAGGTAAAACCCGGGTTGATCATATCGGCACACCTGCGTAAAATATTGAAGAAAGAAATTTTTTCTTTGGGCGCAAAAGGAGCAGTCAATATTCATCCTTCCCTGCTGCCGAAATACAGGGGATTATCGCCGCAGCACCAGGCGATCATGCATGGCGATACTGAAACAGGAGTAACGGTTCATATGATTGAAGACGGTGTAGATACCGGGGACATTGTTTTGCAAAAAAAGATCGTTATTGAACCGGGCGATTATGTTATACAACTGCAGTCGAAGATGCTTGCGATCTATAAGTCCATTGTTGTGGAAGCCATTGCATTGCTGGAAAACGACTCGTTTCAACCCATGAAGCAGGACCTGGCAGCACTCAGTTATTTCGGGCCGCTTAAAAAAAGAGACCGGGAGATCGATCTAACAAAAACAGCGACAGAGACCTATAATCTCATAAGGGCAGTATCTTTACCCTATAAAGGTGCCTTTTATGAAAATTATACTTTGTGGACAGCATCCATTGCAGGAGATGCTGATTTAGCTGAAAAGTATCCGGATCCGGGGCTGTATCATGAAGAAGCCGAAGACAGGCTCATCATCCGGCTCAGGGACGGTGTACTGGTATCAGAAGATTTTGAAACAAATTAAAACTGAATAAATTTATTTAATTGATTATGGACAGAATTCGTATCACTGAAAAATTGACCAGCATTTTCAGGACAGTATTTAATGATGACGCCATTGTATTGCGTGACGACATGACGGCAAAAGATGTGGCTCACTGGGATTCATTAACGCACATGATGATGATCGGGGAGGTAGAAAAGGGGTTTTCAATAAAGTTCAAACTAAAGGAATTGGGTAAGCTGGAAGATGTAAAAAGCCTTATGGACCTGATTGAAAGAAAAATACAAGGAAATCAATTATAGTAATTACAGGCAATGCGGGTGAAAAAATTTAAAACATCCTAAAATGGAAAAAGAAATGATAAAAAGCAGACTAACACCGGTTTTCAGAAAAGTATTTACTGACAATTTACTGGTGATCACAGATGAGCTCAGTGCACAGGACGTAGAGAACTGGGATTCTTTAACGCATATGCTTCTTATATCAGAAGTTGAACATGAATTTGCAATCAAATTTAAACTGAAAGACCTGAATAAAATGGCAAATGTGGGAGACATGGTCGCCATCATTGAGTCAAAATTATAAATTGTAATGACTTTTACTTCTTTTAACTTCCTGGTTTTTTTTCCCGCCGTACTCATTGTGTATTTTTTGCTTCCGCAAAAATTCAGGTGGATGTTCCTGCTGTTTGCCAGCTACTATTTCTATATCAATATAAAACCGGTATATGCACTGTTGCTTGCAGGGGTTACTTTAACCACCTATATTTTTACAAACCTGATAGCACGTACCAGGACAGAAAAAGGCAAAAGATTTTATATGCTCCTGGCAGTAGTGCTTACCCTTTTGCCGCTGTTCTTTTTTAAGTATTTCAATTTTGTGAATGAAGGCATTTATCGTTTACTGAACCTGGCAGGCTTACATCTTTCCCTGCCGCATATAAGCCTGCTGTTGCCTGTAGGTATTTCTTTTTATACTTTTATGGCCCTCGGTTATATCATTGATGTTTATAACGAGGATGTAGAAGCAGAAAAGAATATCGGTACCGTTGCCTTGTTTTTATCTTTCTTCCCGGTGGTGATGTCGGGGCCGATAGAAAGGGCAACCAATATGTTTCACCAGTTCAAAGGCAAACTTCAGTTCAGCTATGACATGGTTGTAAGCGGTTTAAAACTGATGCTTTGGGGATATTTTATGAAGCTGGCACTGGCCGATCGCCTGACCATTTATATTGATGCGGTCTTTAAAAATCTTGATCAGCATGTGGGGTCTTCGGTTCTATTGGCAGCATTAATGGAACCTATCCGGATCTATGGTGACCTGGGCGGGTACTCTTTAATAGCGATCGGGTGTGCGAAAGTGATGGGGATCAATGTAATGCAAAACTTTAACCGCCCGTTTTTTGCAACAACCATTTCTGAATTCTGGAGGCGCTGGCATATGTCACTGATCACCTGGCTTACGGATTATGTGTATACACCATTGTCATTCGGTGTGCGGAAATACGGTATATGGGGTATCATACTGGCACTGAACCTAACTTTTATTATTTCGGGGATATGGCATGGCGCTGCCATTTGTTTTATCATTTGGGGCGCTATCCAGGGTGTGGCATTAAGCATTGAAACACTTACCAGGAAAAGAAGGAATGATTTTGAGAAAAAATTCAACCTGAAATCAAAATGGTGGTACATATTCGCCGAATGTGTGCTCACATACCTTGTATTTGCATTTTCCCTGATCTTCGGGGCAGATACCGTTTCCATTTCTGAAGCATTGGATATTGTAGATAAAATTTTCACCGATTTATTCCATTTGCCGTACAAAGACGGCGATACCATGTTGTATGGCTTTATTGCTTTCAGTATTGTATTCCTCAAAGACTTTATGGAAGAATATTATCCCGGCAGGGTCCTTTTATTCAATAATAAGAACAATACCATCAGGTGGCTTTCTTATTATACGGTGATATTCCTGATATTTTACCTGGGTATATTCAGCGGGGAGCAGTTTGTATATTTTCAATTTTAAAACAGTAGAAACAGTATGTTGACGTTTCTGAAAAAAATATTGATCTTTATTTCACCTTTCCTGATCCTCATTGCACTGGAGATCATGATCGACCCGTTCAACTATTTTTCGCCGGAAAAAGACAAACAAACGGCGG
>CAZBIK010000010.1:0-14992 GCA_964491955.1 uncultured Ferruginibacter sp. | reverse complement strand
ACCGAGTGAATTAAAAAATGGGCTGGCCCGGAAAAAGAATACATACCTGTACCGCCTGATTGAATATGAACAAAATCCCAAACCCTTGATCGTACTCGGCGATTCAAGGGCGCAACGGCTGATGCCTGATTTTTTTGAAGAAGTGAACGGGAAAAAAGTACTCAACCTGGCAGCCGGTGCCGGTTCATTACAGGATGTAATTAAAATATTCCGGGACCTCAGTTCCCGGCATAAACTGGATACGGTTTATATTGGTATTTCCATTGAAGCGTACAGCGGTACATTGCTCAAAGACAGGGTTTCGGCTGCACTGGAAGTTAAAAACTCAGCTCCCTTATATCTTACCAGCAAGTTCACAGTTGAGAATACCATGCTGATCTTAAAATCCAAATTGTTTAAACAGCCGGTAGAAGTGCAGGCACCCCCGTTTTCAAGGGAAGAATTCTGGAAATATGAACTGGAACAGGAAGACCGTTATTTAAGGTCATACACCTATCCCCGGAATTATTTCAACGATCTTAAGCAGATTTCGGATTACTGCCTGGAAAACAGGATCAAACTGGTATTCATCATTTCCCCAACGCATACCGAGGTACAGGATAAAATAGCCCAATTCAAACTGGAAAAAGAATATGAAAAATTCAGGGAGGATATAAAATTATTCGGCGACCTGTATGATTTTAACTGGCCCAATGAAATTACACGGGATAAAAGCAATTTCCTGGATCCGCTTCACAGCATCGATTCTGTGTCGCGCATCATGATCAGGGAAATCATATTGAATAAACCCAAATATGCTCTTTTTTCCGGTCTTCAAACAGCCGGAAATAAAAAATAAATAAGGGCAAACTTATCCATATCAGATAATTGTATAATAATGAACAAAATAATGCGTTTAATTGCTTTAGTTGTAGTTTACAGCCATAATTTTACATAATAAAACATAACAAAATATAATGGAGAACGGGTGATTTTTACAATACAATCACTTTTTCCCAAAATGGGAACAAAATGAAACAGGTAATACAAAATTTTAAGACAGGCGAATTATATGTAGATGATGTACCGCTTCCTTCCCTGTCTGAAGGCATGGTACTTATTGAAAACCGTTTTTCGCTGATCAGTGCCGGAACCGAGCGGGGTACCGTAAAAGTAGCGCAGGCAAACCTGCTCAATAAAGCAAGGCAACGGCCCGACCTGGTTGCACAGGTTATCCAGAATATAAAAAAGGAAGGACTTAAAGCTACCATAAGTAAAGTAAGGGCTAAACTGGATTCATTAAAAGCATTGGGATACAGTACCAGCGGGGTTGTTATATCCAGCATGGACACCAATGGATTATTCAAAACAGGCGACCGGGTAGCTTGTGCCGGGGTTGATTATGCTTCTCATGCAGAGATCGTGGCCGTTCCCCAGAACCTGGTTGTAAAAATACCTGATGAAGTAAGTTTTGCCGATGCATCTTTTACAACCCTTGGTGCTATTGCCATGCAGGGTGTACGACAGGCTGAAGCCCAGATTGGCGAAAAAGTATGTGTGATCGGGCTTGGGCTGCTGGGGCAGATCACCTGCCAGTTACTCCGGGCAAACGGCTGCCAGGTATTTGGAATAGACCTGTCTGAATCATTTGTATCCATTGCAAATGAATATTCTGCCGACAAAGCGGTATTGAGAAACGACCCCAATCTCATCAATGCCTGCGAAAACTTTACAAAGGGGCATGGATTTGATAAGGTGATCATCACGGCTGCAACGCCTTCAAATGATCCCATTGAACTGGCCGGCGAACTGGCCATGAAAAAAGGAAAAGTGGTGGTCGTGGGAGTTGTGCCAATGAATATTCCCAGGGACCCGCATTATTACCGGAAAGAAATTGATATCCGGATGTCATGCTCTTACGGTCCCGGCAGGTATGATGTGAATTACGAAGAGAACGGGCAGGATTATCCCTTTGCATACGTAAGGTGGACGGAACAGCGGAATATGGAAAGCTTTCTTGACCTGCTTGCCAGGAAATACATAAACCTGCAACCATTAACAACCCATGTAATTGATATTGCCGATGCTGAAAAAGCATACGACATCATTTTGGGAAAAGTAAAGGAACACCATATCGGCATCCTGCTGAAGTATTCCGAAAATGAAACAAAGACCAGGTCGCTGATAAAAATTTCCGGCAAACCCCTGTCGGCCATCAATACCGGTTTCATCGGTGCAGGAAGTTTTGCCCAGAGTTACCTCATCCCGAATGTAAAATCATCCGGCGCTTCACTCGATGCGGTTGTTACTTCCAGGGGAATCACGGCAAAAAATGTGGGCGATAAATTCGGCTTTAATTTTTGTTCTTCCGATGTTAAGGATATTCTTACAAATGATAAAATAAACACTGTATTTATTGCCACACCGCATTCATCACACGCCAGCCTGGTCATTGCGGCGCTTACC
The DNA here is from genome assembly GCA_964491955.1 of uncultured Ferruginibacter sp. Lineage (GTDB taxonomy): Bacteria > Bacteroidota > Bacteroidia > Chitinophagales > Chitinophagaceae > Ferruginibacter. Next base: position 12,547 of record CAZBIK010000010.1, on the reverse strand, counting down.
GCAAAAAAGAATGTGTTCGTGGAAAAACCACTTGCTGTTAACACAGAAGAACTTGCAAAGGTGATGGAAACGGTGAAGATCCATACACAACCATTGATGGTTGGTTTCAACAGGCGGTTTGCGCCGGTTTGCCAGGCCATCAAAAAAGAATTTCACAATACCGGGGAACCCATGGTGATCAATATCCGGATCAATGCCGGATTTATCCCAAAGGATAACTGGCTGCAGCAGAAAGATACCGGTGCCGGCAGGATCATCGGGGAGATGTGCCATTTTATAGACCTGATGCAGTATTTCACCAATTCAGAACCGGTAAAAGTTTTTGCAGAATGTATCAGCAGCAACAATGAAAAAATAACACCCGCAGACAATATTGCCATCGTGGTAAAATTCAGGGACGGATCAGTGGGGAACCTGGCATACCTTGCCAATGGGGATAAGGGCCTGCCGAAGGAACTCATAGAGGTTTTCAGCGGGTCAAAAACAGGGATCATCAATGATTTCAAGGAAGGATTTATGTATAAGAACGGGAAGGCCGTAAAAATAAAATCATCAGGCAAGGGCCATAAAGAAGAAGTGGAAGCATTCATCAATGCGCTTAAATCCGGTAACGACAGCCCGATCCCATTCCGTTCAATATGCCTGACCACGTTAACCACTTTTAAGATTCACGACAGCCTTTTCACCGGGATGCCCCAGGATATCAGCCTGGAATATGGACAGAACGGGCAGGAAAAACATAATTGATAATTCAGATACCCGGCTTGATACCGGCACAAATAAAAAGGAACCCGGACAATCACCGGAATGAAATATGAAAAAATACCGGTTAATATTTTCATATTTTTTGTATTTTAAAGAAACCGCACAACATGAAAAAACGATTTAATATACTGATCGAAGATGATTGGGAAGTCATGGGTAACGGGCTTGGCAATGTGGCCCAGCTGCAATACCTCCCTTCCCTGTTTTTTATGAAGCTGGCAAAACGGCTTGGCATCCAGGTTACCTTCATGGTTGATGTGGTACAGCAACTGGTTTACAGGGATCATATGCATTCCGATCACAACATCAAACTCCAGAAACACCTGTGGGATGATACGGTGTTGCTGATGAAACATTATGGTTTTGACGTACAGCTTCACCTGCACCCGCAATGGATGAACGCCACATTGAAAGATGATTTCTTTTACCTGGGCAATAACTGGAATTTCGGAAGATACAGCAATGCGGCACAGGATTCCCTGATCAGGGATTCCATTCATTACCTGGAAGAACTGATCACACCGGTTGACCCCGATTATAAAGTTATTGCCTATAAAGGCGGGTCCTGGGGCCTTCAGCCATCGGGGAACCTGCTGAGAAATATGGAAAAACACGGCATCCGGATCGTTATGGGTGTGCGGGAGGGAATGTCTTTACCGGGTAACGGTGTAGACTACACTAAACTGGAAGAACACCATATGCCCTATTACCCGGATTATGACGACCTCTGCAGGATATCAGCTGAGAAAAAAGAAGTTGTCATCATCCCGCTTCAAACCGTCACACCGGGCATTACAGGTCTTGGTTACCTTGCGGCAGACATGTTGAAAAGAAAGATCTCCAAAAAGGATTCCATGTATCATTATTACAACAGCCCGGTACCTGCTGCCATCAATGAACTGTCACCGGTCTCGGAAAGTTCAAAACCAAAATTTCCTTTTCTAAACTATAAAACACACCTCAAGATCGGCAACCAGCCCTACCCTTACCTGAAAGCAAGTTTCGACCAGGTGATCAAAAGGCTTGGCGATACCCCTTTTGAAAGGATACCGGTTTTGATCGAATGCCACACCAAGCAATACAACCAGTATTACAGGGACATTGAAAAATTCCTGTCCTATGTACTTGATAAATACGGCGACGTTGCGGAATTCAGCAGCCTCTCTGATTTTTTAAAAGAAACTGATGTGAAGAATAATATGATCAAATTAAAAACTGCTTAATTCAAAATGCAGGTCATGAACCATAACCAGCCAGTGAATACCAAAGATCTTCAGCCTGCGGGATTGAAAGATACGGGTATGACTGCATGGCTGGAAGATCCGGAGACAGATTGGGAAACCGTAAAAAAAAAATTCGGGGCAGATCCTGCGCAGTTTGAAGAATTACTTTTTAAGATCCATTTTAAACGAAAAAAAATATTGCCGCCCGCATACCGGTCAGGTATACTGAATTTCCTTGCAGCCGGATACCTGTCAACCAATGATGTGCGCTATTTTAATGAGTTGCTCTGGTTTTATAATGAGAATGATAATGACAGGCACCTGGCAGATGCCTGTATGGACAGGTTCAACAGCAACCTGGATGATAAAGGCTGTCACCAGCTTTCCGACCGGTTAAAAACATATTCCGCTGATATATCAGGTTATGACCTGCGTGTAGCTGATCAAACAGGCAATACCCCGTTAAGGATCTGCCTCATTGGTTTTCCGCCGTTTTTTGGCAGGATCATGAAGCAACTGAAAAAGGAGGGCCATCATGTTGAACAATACTTTTTGCCCCATCATCCAAACCGCCACATTCATCGGTTATTAAAATTCAGATTGCCGGTTAAATTATTATCGATGCTGGCCGGTAATTTTTATGCATACCGCACACTGGATCTTGATCATAAAGATGCAGCGATAGGACATTTGCTCAGGGAAGGCCATTTTGATATCGGCTTTCACAAGCTGAACCTGATCATCCGGGAAAATATTTTCAGCGCTTTTCGCATCGGCCTGATCAATGACCATTGGGGATACCTTCCGATGCTGAGGGGTAAATCTACCATTGCCTGGTCATTGCTGTTGAAAATTCCGCTTATTCCCACCCTGCATTTTATCAATAAAGGAATTGATTCCGGCCCGATCGTGGGTTATTATCCTTTTGATTACAGCAGGGCAGGCAGCATAGATGCGGCAAGGAAAATGATCAGGAAAAAAATGCCCGAAAGGGCCATTGCTTCCATAAAACATGCGTGCAGTAAAAATTTTATACCCAGGGAGAATAATCCCGGGGCCGGGGCAACTTTTTATGAGATGCACCCATGGCTTTGTAAACACATTGATTCCCGGATTTTGAAAAAATAATGCCTGTCTTGCTTCGTGCACTTTTGCTGATGTTTTGCGAAGGCGGGTAGGCGCCGCAGGGAGTATTAATTTAAACACGACCAACTGAAAACCTTTGAACAACATGATCACAGGGTCTTTAAACAGGCTCAAAACATATTGTGAAGCCGAAAATTTTAAAGGCTATGACCCCTATGACGGGTTGAACAGCCGTTTTTTCCGGGCCATCCCTTTTGTTTCTAAAAACCGGATCGCAAGGCTGGCCTGGATCCAGTTCTTTAAAAGATCGCCCTTCAATGCAAGGCCATGGGTGGGAATACAAAAAGATTACAACCCCAAAGCTTTGGGATTATTCCTGGCTTCATACTGCCGGCTTTATACAGCAAACCCAAAACAGGAATACCTCGACAAGTGTACATTTTTAATTGAAAAAATTTTCAGTACAATAAGTACCGGGTACAGCGGGGCATGCTGGGGTTATAATTTCGACTGGCAGGCGCGTGCTTTTTTTCAGCCAAAGGGCACACCAACTGTTGTAGCATCCACATTCATTGCCAATGCATTGCTGGATGCTTACGAAATTACAGGTGACAACCGGTTATTGAATACAGCAAGAAGTACCTGCGACTTCATTTTGAAAGACCTGAACCGAACCGTTGATGATGCAAATAATTTTGCATTTTCCTATTCGCCCCTGGATAAAAGTGTGGTGTTCAATGCTTCGCTGCTGGGTAGCCGTTTGCTGAGCAGGGTTTACCGGTATACCAAAGAAAAGGAACTGGTTGATGCAGCAAAAAGTTCAGTCAGTTTTTGTTGCGGGTTTCAGAAAGCAGACGGCTCATGGCCATATGGCACATTGCCATTTCACCAGTGGGTGGATAATTTCCATACCGGGTATAACCTGGAGTGTATTTCAGATTATATGAAATTTTCGGGCGACGCGGTTTATTCAGGTAACGTTGAACGGGGTTTTGAATTCTATATTAAAACTTTTTTTACCAAAGAAGGGATACCGAAGTATTACCGGGATTCGGTTTACCCGATCGACATACATGCGCCGGCCCAACTGGTGATCACACTGGATAAACTGGGAAAGTTTGATGAATACCGGCAACTCATGGATAAAGTGCTGAACTGGACGATAAAAAACATGCAATCAAAAAATGGTTATTTTTATTACCAGCAGAATAAATATTTTTCATCAAAAATTTCATACATACGCTGGGCGCAGGCATGGATGTTTTATGCATTGTCAACGTATATAAAAAATGATACCAATGGGCAGGATTAATATCTGTAATATACCGGTTGATTCACTGACCATGGCAGAGACCCTTGCACTGATCGATAAGGCGATCATTGAAAAAAGGGCCATTCACCATGTTGTGATCAATGCCGCAAAAGTGGTGAATGCACAAAAAGATGAAGCGCTCAAAGCTTCCATTGTAAGCTGCGATATCATCAATGCAGACGGGCAGGCGATCGTATGGGCTTCCCGTTTTTTAAACCGGCCTTTGCCCGAACGGGTTGCAGGGATCGACCTGATGGAAAACCTGGTGAGGCTTGCTGCTGAAAAAAAATACCGTATTTTCTTTTTGGGCGCAAAAGAAGAAGTGGTAAAGGAAGTGGTTCGTGTTTATTCCGAAAAGTATGATAAAGATATCATCGCAGGTTACCGCAATGGTTATTTTTCAAAAGAAGAAGAAGAAACGGTTGCCAGGCAAATAGCTGCATCCGGTGCAGCCATCCTGTTTGTGGCCATGAGCTCTCCAAAAAAGGAAATTTTCCTGAATACGTACAAACACCTCATTCAAACCCCGTTTATAATGGGGGTAGGTGGTAGTTTTGATGTAGTTTCGGGTTTGGTTAAAAGATCGCCCCTGTGGATGCAAAAATCCGGTTCGGAATGGTTTTTCAGGGTTATGCAGGAACCTGGCAGGATGTGGAAACGCTATTTATTCGGAAATTCGGAGTTTATCTGGCTGGTTATCAAAGAAAAATTAAAACAAATTAGAAAAACAAAATAATAGTTTTTTTACTTCGTTATTATACTATAGTTAATAAAAAAAGATAATAAACCTCCTGAGCCACAATGAAAATTACAATCATAGCCGGTGCCCGGCCAAATTTTATGAAGATTGCCCCCATTATCAAAGCAATTAAAAAGGCACAGGCAGATGGAAAGAAAATAGACTACCGGCTGGTACATACCGGGCAGCATTATGATACCAAAATGAGCGGTACATTTTTTGAACAGCTTGGTATACCGGAGCCGGATATTAACCTGGAATGCGGGGGAGGAACACAGGCGGAGCAAACGGCTGCCATCATGCTTAAATTCGAAAAGGAATTGCTGGCAAACCGCCCTGACCTTGTACTGGTTGTTGGTGATGTTACTTCAACCATGGCCTGTACCATTACTGCCAAAAAACTTTGTGTGGATACGGCGCATGTGGAAGCCGGGATCAGGTCGGGGGATATGACCATGCCCGAAGAGATCAACAGGATAGTTACTGATTCTCTCTGTGATCATTTTTTTACCACCAGCGAAGGAGCAGGTGCACAATTGAAGCATAACGGTGTTGACACAAAAAAAATACACTTTGTGGGCAATACCATGATCGATACCCTGCTGCAAAATATAGACCGGATAAAAAAACCCGGTTTTTGGGATACAAACCAGCTGAAACCCGGTCAATATTTCCTGGTAACCCTGCACCGGCCATCCAATGTGGATGACCCTGCAAAACTGGCTTCCATTTTATCCGCCATTGAAGATGCATCTATGGATTTCCCGGTTGTTTTTCCGGTGCATCCGCGTACCAGGCAGATCATTGATCAATGGGATCTGAATAAAAAGAAGATGTTGATGATCGATCCGCAGGGATACCTGGAATTTATGTTCCTGGTAAAAAATGCCAAAGGTATTATTACAGATTCGGGGGGAATAACTGAAGAGGCAACCGTTTTACACATACCTTGCCTCACGATGCGCAATTCAACAGAGCGGCCCGAAACCATTACCCTCGGCACCAATGAACTGATTGGCGATGATATTCATAAATTAAAGCCAGGCATACAACAGATCCTCGACGGTAAATGGAAAAAAGGGTCAATCCCTCCTTTCTGGGATGGCCGTACATCCGAAAGAATTGTCAGTATCCTGGAATCTGTTTATGCTTTAAAAACCCCGGGACCTGTAAAAGTAAAAAGCAATCTAAGCGCCTGACCCTTTGAACCAATAAAATATACAATGGCATGAACCGCCAGTTTGAACGATACCTGCAAATGACCCTGATAATAATGGACCTGTTGTTATTAAACAGCGTTTTATTTATTACCCAGTATGCATTGGCCAAGACCATTCATGCCGATACAACAGGCTCCTATTTCAATTATTGGGTTGTGGCAAATGTGCTGTGGCTGGTACCTTCATTTATCCTGCGCACCTATGCCAGTAAATCCATTTTAAGTTTTGAGCATTTTACAAAAAGGTCAACCCAGGTATTCATGCTCTGGATCATTTTGATCCTGTTCTATTTATTTTTCTCTTTTGAATTTAAAATATCCAGGATCTTTATCTTCTCTACCATTATCGGTTTTGGATTTGGTTTAATGGTAAACCGTTTCCTATACCTGGGTATCCGTAATTATTTTAAAAAGAAAGATACCATTTTAAAGAAAGTACTCATTCTCGGGTATAATGATACGGCCAAGAAACTGTCTAAATATTTTGAACAGGACAGTATAAACACCAAACTGATCGGGTTTATAGAAGACGGGAACAATGTTCGGGAATTAACCCATTACCCCGTCATCGGCGACATGAGCAATACGCTGCAGATCGCCAAAGAAATGGATATACAGGAAATATTCTCCACCATAACACCCGAACAGAACAAAGAGATCTATAACCTGATGCTACAGTCAGAAAAAGAATGTATCCGTTTTAAAATTGTTCCGAATCTTTCTGTTTTTATTACCCGGGAAGTGCATATTGAATATTTTGGCGACCTGCCGATCCTTTCTTTACGCAGTGAGCCGCTGGAAGATGTTGGGAACCGGATCAAGAAAAGGGTTCTGGACATTACGGTAAGTTCATTTGTGATCGTATTCATATTATCCTGGATGATCCCGTTGCTGGGAACCCTCATCGTTCTGGAATCCAGGGGACCGGTTTTTTTCAGGCAACTGCGTACCGGGAGAAATAAAAAGGCCTTTAAATGTTTAAAATTCAGGAGCATGAGGTCCAGCCATGATGCTGACCTGAAACAGGCAACAAAAAATGATTCAAGGGTTACCCGGATCGGCAAATTCCTGAGAAAATCCAGTCTCGATGAATTTCCCCAGTTCATCAATGTGTTTAAAGGCGAGATGAGCCTGGTTGGCCCAAGGCCGCATATGTTAAAACACACTTCCGATTATTCAAAAGTGGTGGATGATTATATGATCAGGCAGTTTTTAAAACCGGGGATAACCGGATGGGCCCAGATCAATGGCTACCGCGGAGAGATCACCAATCCAGAACAAATTCAAATGCGGGTCATGAAAGACCTTTGGTACCTCGAGAACTGGAGTTTATGGCTGGATATACAGATCCTTTTCCTGACGGTTTACCATGTGATCAAAGAGAATAAAAATACTTTTTAAATGGGGATATTGATTTTCATTTAATGTTGTTCAGGCAGAAGAATTTCCGGGAACTTATATCCCGGTAAAACTAAAAAATCCATTCCCGGTTAACCGAAAATGGATTTATAAAGAAATTTTCGGATTGCCCTGTTTTCTTTTTTATGCCTGGTTTTTATTGTTGGTTTATTGCTTCAGTAATTTATAACTGTACATTTTTCCAGCATAGGCAACCTGCAAAATATACAATCCACTACTTAAAGACCTGGGGTAATCATTAAACACAACGACCGATGACAGGGGGCTGTTGATCACGCTGGCGCCTATTGTTTTGCCGGTTACATCCATTAACCTTACTGAAATTTTTTCTTTTGGTACATTTTTGAAACGGATATTTACCTGGTCTGCAAAAGGGTTGGTTACATATAAAATATCCTGTGAAGCCCCGTTATTTTTTACAATGACAACATTGCTGATCTTAAAACTGCCATCCAGGTCGGTCATTTTTAACCGGTAATAATTCAATGCGGTAGCTTCTACATCCAGGTAACTGTATTTTTTTTCAGTTGTACTGTTGCCTGCTGCCGGTACACTGTTTAACCTCCGGTAATTTGTACCGTCTTCCGATCTTTCAATAACAAATTCTTTGCTGTTGGATTCTGAAGAGGTGATCCATTCCAGCAATACATTATTGCCTTTCAGTTTCCCGGTAAAATCGAGTAATGCTATCGGTAATGTGCCAAATGGGATCCTTTTTACATCAAAGTATTCTTTCCCCATCCATGCAAATGTGGTTGCATTCAACGTATTCGCATACCTGTTTTTCACCAGGTTATAATTGTAAACGCCAAAGCAGCCGGCAATAATTGAAAAAGGTTCATTATCTACATTTACTATTAAGTTGGCTGTGTGGTCCATTACGAATTCATTGATGCCTACTGCCAGGTGGCTCATAACAGCTTCCTGGGCTGCGGTGGAAGCAAATTTGTGGTCGGAATGGTCGTTTGGATTATCTATTACATTCAGGCTGGGGGTGTTTAACCAAACCTGCGGATCAGAACCGCTCTCGGCAAAAATGATGGCCACAATGGTAGCCATTAACTGGTTCCAGGTATATGTATTTGCCCCGTCCACAGAAGTGATATTGGGAATTGTACCTTCTTTAAGTTTTTTAAGGGATTTGTTTCCGGTGCCCGCAAACCCATTGCCCAGGGGCCCGCCATCCGGGAGCCTTAAAAAATAGTTGACCACTTTGCCAATGCCGCTGGCCTGGCCATATTCATATTTTACAATGGTCTTACCGGCAGTGAGTACATTTTGTGCCGTTGGCATTGGATATGTATTGGAATAGATCGGCTGCAGGTTTATATCACTGATGAATTTTGAAGAATAGACCGCACCGGTTTCCCTGGCCAAATAATAGGGTACGGTGGCCGGGGCAACTGCATTGATTCCATTGCCTGCATCACCGGCAGTAAGTGTAATGATCACTGCCTTGCCCCCCGGGCCATCACCCAGGTCATTCCAAACTTTTTTCGCCATGAACAGCTGCCAGTCATCCTGGTCGGCAGCCACATAAAAATTTACTTCCGGCTGTGCCTGGGCCTTATGAACAAATGTAATTACCAGTATAAGTAAAAATATCCTTTTCATTGTAACTAATTTTTATAGGTCTTAACTATTCAACCACTATTTTCCTGGTTTCAAAATATTTATTGTTGAGGGTGGTTTTCAGCATATAGGTACCCTTTGTTTTAATGGCCTGTTTTAAGGTTACCAGGTGCGGGTTCCTGTTTTCTGCGGTTGTATTTATTTCAGCCACCAGGTTGCCTGCCATATCATATATCGATGAGTTAACCTGCCCTTTTTCCAATGGGCTTACCAAAATGGAAATGTCTTTTTCAATATAGGCCGGAGAGGTAACGGAAACGATCATGGGTATTTCCCTTAAACCAGTGCCGTTAACCGCATTTTCCATTTCTGTTTCAACCTGTTCTGAATCATTACCCCTGCCACCGGTAAATGGGGCATTTCCGGAAGGGGTTTTCGTTATCTGGAAATAATCCATCGGCAACCAGCCCACATGGCCCGAGTTAAAATCATTCTGATACTCGGCTTCGCTTATGCTCATCACCTGCAGGCTGAAAAGGGCCGCGGCAGTTGCAAAATCATTAAAACTTAAATTGGGCGATTGGGCAGATGAATGATAATCCATAAAACTGTTGATGCCAATCCACCCCAGCGTGGTGGCAGCCGCAGCAGAAGCATACCCTGAATTGTAATGGTCGGAATGGTCATTTGGATTATACGTAGTGTTGGTATGTGCGGTATGAATAAATGATTGTGTCCCGGAAACCCTTTCAGCGTTTATGATTGCCCTGATGGTATTGGTGAGGTCAGACCAGCCGGTATAGGTGGCCTGGGGTTGCGGAATCGGGCTATATGGTGGAGAAACGCCAACAGTGGATATGGTAGGGATGTTTCCAGTCCTTAATCTGTTGAGGCTTTGATTGTTATTATTTGCAAAACCAAGCCCATTCAGATTCCCATCAGGCAACCGCAGAAAGTAATTTACCGTATTCTTATAAACATACTTGGTAATGTTGTGGCTATTTGTGCCGGTTATTGAAACTGTAACAGGTGCAGGCAGGTCAGTAGGTGCCGTACCCAATGCCAGGTCGGCAGCAAATTTTGCCGAATACATAGCGCCCCGCTCTCTCGACAGGAAGAATTGCATATTGCCATAACTGCAGGCGCCGCAGCTCTGGTCCCCGGCTGTTAAAGTAATGAACACCACTTTCCGGTTTGCAACAGCCATATCGGCCATCACCCGGCTGCCCATAAAAAGCTGCCAGTCGTCCTGGTGCGCCTGTATGGAATATGCTACACTGGTGTATTGGGCACGAATCGGCAGACTAAAGCAACATAATGCAATGAATATAAATTGTAACCTTTTTGCCATGACAAAGCAATTTTTTGAGGTAATTGAAATAAATAAAAAGCGGTTATTGAATTAACTTAAATCGGGAGCACATAGGAATTAGATTAACCGTCGGATCTTTAAGCCGGGTTAAATAATTAAACCGGCAAAAAATGAAAACAAAGTTAAAAGTGGGGTGGCTTTTGGTAAGCGATGTCAGATTCGGGACAAATATATAATTTAAAGAGCAGAAATCAAAAATATGCAAGGCAGATTTTTTAAATATTTCCTTTCAGGCATCCAGGTTTTTTTATTTTTTGAAAATTCATTACGTAAATAACTAAATATCAATTAAATAGAGTTGAACCAGTTGCTTTTCAGATAAAACCCCGAAACAGATCAAGATACATAAAAGAGGAGCTGATTCCTTTCACGGATCTGTCAATTTCAAATCAAAAAATAGAAAGGGGCTGTCATTTTGAGACAGCCCCTTTTTTATAACAGGTTATTGGAATCCCGGTTTTACATTTTAACAATTTTCATATTCTTCTTCTCACCATTTTCAAAGAATACAGTAACGATATAGGTACCTTTTAACAGGTTGCGCATATCTATTTTTTCAATAAAATTCTGTTGCGCATTTGACAGGTCTTTTCTGAACACAATTTTTCCATACATATCTGTTATCATCACTGATTGTTTGGAATTCAGGACCGATGCCTTTATTTCCAGCGTAGCGATATCGGCTACCGGGTTCGGATAAACGTTTATGTCATTGTATTGCAGCTGGGTGCCTGATGTGCCGATCACCACCACCACCACCAGGTCAGTTGCCGTGGCGCCACGGTTATCGGTAACAGTCAATTCAAATTCATAGGTACCTTCAACCAGGTTCGTCAGGAAAGTAATGGCGGTATTTGTAGAGAACAGTACATTGCCCGATGGCCCGGATACCTGCCTCCAGGTATACCCTGTGATACTGCCATCAGTATCTGCCCCGGTACCGTTTAAAGTTGCCGTGTTATCAGGTAATGTGATCGTTTGATTTGGACCGGCATTGGCAGTTGGCGGAATATTGGGTACGGGGTAAACCGTTACCTGTATGGTATCCCTGCCAACAGCGTTATTGTTGTCCGTTACCCTCAGTTCAAACCGGTAAACACCTTCAGCAAGACCGGTTACAGTTGTAGCCGCATTGTTGGGATTTGTGATGGTTCCTCCGGCGGGCCCGGCCACTTTTGTCCATAAATAAGCCGTGATATTTCCATCCGGGTCGTTCCCGCTCCCTGAGAGTGAAACTGAGTTTACAGGTAATGTAATGTCCTGGTCCGGACCAGCATTGGCGGTTGGCGGGATGTTTGAAGCCGGGTTAACTGTAACCTGCATGGTATCCCTTCCAAAAGCTCCATTGTTGTCGGTGACCCTTAATTCAAAACGGTAAATACCTTGTACCAAACCTGTAACTGATGTCGCAGCACTGTTGGGGTTTGTGATGGTGCCGGCTGCCGGTCCTGCCACTTTTGTCCATAAATAGGCAGTGATGATACCATCCGGATCTATACCGCTTCCGGAAAGTATTACCGAGTTGATCGGTAAAGTGATGGTTTGATCAGTCCCTGCATTTGCAGAAGGCGGTGTATTTGTAGCTCCCGGGTTAACCGTAACCTGTACAGTATCCCTTCCAAAAGCGCCGTTATTATCAGTAACCCTTAATTCAAAACGGTAAACACCCTGAACCAGTCCTGTTACCGTAGTGGCTGCACTGTTCGGGTTTGTGATGGTACCATTGGCAGGACCGGAAATCTTGGTCCATAGATAAGCGGTTATAAATCCATCCGGATCGATACCTGTACCGGAGAGCGAAACGGTGTTAGTTGGTAAAGTAATGATTTGATCTGCTCCC